>CAXSIG010000053.1:0-2265 GCA_964237255.1 uncultured Bryobacteraceae bacterium | reverse complement strand
GTGGCTGCGGTTGAGATCCAAACAGTCGCGGCATACCGAACGAGTACCGATCAGCAAATCGTTCGACTGAAGACCCAAGCGCGCGAGTTGGACCGTGAGATCGCGGCTCAAGTGCGCAAGAGCGCGGAAGCTCATCGAAAAAAGAAATTACTTGAAACACTTCGCGAAGATCGGCTAGGACAGTGGACTGCGCTGCGCGATGCCGAAGACGAAGCAGCCGCCGCGGATTCCTGGCTTTCGCGCTTTGCCGCGGAACGCTACACTACGACAAATGCTCCCGCGCAGAATCGCTAGCACCGCTTTCGCTCTCGCTCTCACCCTCGCTCCTGCCGCCCCCGCAGCCAAGCGACCTATCACTTTCAAAGACTTCGATTCGTGGCGCGCGATCAATGGCCAGGTTCTCTCCCGTGACGGCCATTATCTGGCATACGGCGTGTTCCCGCAGGAGGGCGATGGAGAAGTAGTGGTTCGCGATCTCACCACCGGCAAAGAAATGCGTGAAAACGCGGGCCAACTTCCGCCTCCGCTCCCGCCCGACCCAAACTCGGAAGGTCCGGCCCGCACTCGTTCCATCCGTTTGGCGTTCACGCACGACTCCAAGTACCTGCTCTTCGTGACCTATGCAAAGAAGTCCGACATGGATAAGGCCAAGGAGGATCGCAAAGCTGCGGGGACGGAGACGCCTCGTCCGGCGACGCGTGCCGCAGCTCGCGCGGATTTGCCTCCCGGCGATCTGGTCATCATGAACCTTGCCGCCAGCAGGCCGACGCACATCACGCGGGTGAAAGACTTCGGTATTCCCGATCATGGCGAATCGCTGGTCGCATATAGCAAGGCTCCTGCCGGCCGATCGGCTCCCGGAAAACCTGCCGTGGGAACCGATCTGGTGATTCGGCAGCTAGAGAGCGGCTCGGAACGCACCATTGCCGAGGTGGGCGAATACGTTCTTACGAAAGATGGCCAACTACTGGCATATGCCGTGGAGTCCGCGAAGGAAGAATCGGATGGCGTCTACACAGTCCCGGCCAAGGGTTCCGAATCTCCCAAGAGTCTGATTTCCGGCAAGGGTCAATACAAGAAGCTGACCTGGGACGATAAGCAGGACGAACTGGCGTTCGTGAGCAATCGCGACGACAAATACAAACTTTATTTTTGGGACCGTAAAGCGTCCCAAGCAACGCCGGTCGCCGCCGAGGGCATGGTGGGATTCCGTTCCGGTCTCCACGTCAGCGATTCGGCAAACTTGAACTTTTCGAAAGACGGTACAAGGCTCTTCTTCGGCACAGCTCCCGCTCCGTTGCCGGAACGCAGGGCCGGGACGCCCGCTGACGACGAAGTGTCGTTCGATCTTTGGCACTACAAAGACGATCACGTTCAATCCATGCAGAAGGTCCGCGCCGCGCAGGATCGTACCCGCTCGTTCCGCGCGGTTTACCTCGTTCCACAGAAGAAGCTCTTGCAGTTGGCCGATGAGGAATTGTCGGAACTGACCCCGAGCGATACCGGACGTTACGCGCTCGGCTCGGACGATCGGGAATACCGCCCGATGGTTGAGTACGGTGAACGCGCTTCCGACACTTATCTGGTTGATATGGAGACGGGCAAGCGGACCCTCCTGGCGAAGAAGCATTCCGGCAACGTGACCTGGTCGCCCGATGGCCATTACGCTCTTTCTTTCGATGGCGCGAACTGGAGCACCACAGCTATCCCGTCCGGGAAGACTGTCAACTTGACGGAAAAGCTACCGGTGAAATTCTGGACCGAAGAGAACGACACACCCGGCGCGCCTCGGCCTTACGGTTTGGCAGGTTGGACCAAGGATGGCAAGAACGTTCTCGTCTACGACCACTTTGATATCTGGGAGATTGCCGCCGACGGATCGCACGTTACGAATTACACCAGTGGCATGGGTCGTAAGCAAAGCCTGGAATTGCGGTACGTGAAGCTGGATCCCGAAGAGAAATCGGTGGATATGTCGAAGCCGCTACTAATGCGAGCTGAGAACGTCACCACGCGCCAGAGCGGTTTTTACCGCGGCGCCACGCAGCTCACGATGGGCACGATGGATTACGGTATGCCGGTGAAAGCGAAGGACGCGGACACGTTCATGCTAACGGCGCAGAGCTTTGAAACTTTTCCCGACATTCTGGTGACGGACGCCACCATGAAGAACATGAAGAAAGTGTCCGATGCGAATCCGCAGAAAGCCGACTTGCTCTGGGGCAAGGCGGAGATTGTCGGCTTCAAGAACTTGGACGGCGCTCC
>CAXSIG010000052.1:3161-15219 GCA_964237255.1 uncultured Bryobacteraceae bacterium | reverse complement strand
GTTTCGAGAAAATGGAAACCTTGCGCTTTGGAGCAGTCCCAGGAGAACTTTGTGCGACTAGAAGAGGCCCCGCTACGGCGGCCAAACCAAAATCACGGCGAGTCATTCTGTTACGTTATCGCGTTCCCGAGGTGGCCGGTGTTCCAATCATCTTGGGCGCGGCTTGGAACAGCGAATTCGGATTGGCGGTTCGTTCGACCACAAGATCGAGAAACGCGATGTGCATTTCATCCGTGGTCTGATCTCCCCAACGCACTGTCGCGCGCGGATTCGGATTGAACGCATTATTCGCGGTGTTGTCGTAAGTAGCGACGGAGAGCAGCCGCGTGCCTTTCGGTAAGTCCGCAGGCTGCGCTAGTACGTACGTGGTCTGCCAATTGCAGTCGTAATGCGGGACATCGAGCAGTACTTCGGAGCGGCCGCCCGGGTAGACGGCATCCACTTTCATGCTTGCACCGCGGACATGCATATGGGGCTGAAGAGAAAGCAGACGGGCAGGTTGAGCGAGCGTCATCGAAGCGTCGGAGCGATACGCTGCCAAGTCGGGCGGGATGGCGAGATCGATATCGCGCAGGGTATCGATAGAGAGCACGCGATAGCGCGGTTCCGACTTCGCGATGTAGAGTCCGAACTCGGAATGATCGACCGCGGGCTTGCCATTCGGGTTGTAGTGCATCTCAAAGATAACGTCGCTGCCGGCGGGGATCAGCTTCGCGCCATCGGGGAGCCACGGCATGGGCTGATATCCGGGTTCGTAGCCAAGAAGCATCTCGCGGCGAGCGAAGAACGGCTCGTCGGTTTTGCGCTTGCCGCGTTCAGCGGCGGTCGCGACAAAAATTTTGTCGCGTGGGAAGCCATCGAGGTAGCTGGAACCGGGAGGACGCACGAACGCGTTCATGTGGTGAATCGCCTGGCGCTGATCGATACGAAATTCGGCGGCTCGGATCCAGGTATCGTGGTCGAAATGGAGTGCGGTGATCAGGAAGGAATAGGGGAGCGGACCTTCTTTCGGAATCGGAAAGCCGGGGACTTGAATTACTACGTCCGGACGGCCAAGTTTCCAGGACGCGTTTGTGGCTGGAAGCAAGATGGGCGCGGTGGGCTCTCCTTCGGGAGCACCTTTCGAAGCCCAGGATTTGATTGCGTCGATCTGTTTCGGGGTAAGAGAGCGATCGTTACGGAACGGGTAAGCATGGCCCGGCGCGGCATGCCACGGCGGCATTATCCCGCGTGAGACCGCTTCCCGGATAGCTGCTGCCCAGGGACGGACCTCCGTATAAGTGGTGAGCGGCATGGGGCCGATCTCACCGGCGCTGTGACACGATGCGCAATGTTCCGCGACGATCGGGCGGATGTCGTGGGAATAGGTCTGTGCGGCCACTGTGGAAACGACGGCGAGATAAAGAGAGATCGCGCGCACGGTCTCAGTGTATCGATACTGGATGCATGACGGGTTGTTATCGGGGACGATTTGCACCGACGCCTTCGGGGCCGCTGCATTTTGGTTCCCTGGTAGCAGCGGCGGGAAGTTACCTGGATGCTCGTGCGCATGGGGGCGAGTGGCTGGTACGGATGGAGGACTTGGATCCGCCGCGCGTAGTCCCTGGAGCCGCTGATGGGATTCTCCGGACGCTTGAGGCTTACGGCTTCGCGTGGGACGGAGCCGTGATGTGGCAAAGCACGCGGACCGAGGCATATCGGACGGCGTTTCAAAAGCTGATGTCAGCAGGCGATGTGTTCGCCTGTTCTTGTTCCCGTGGTGGGTGCCGGGCTGGGTGTCGCGGAGGCCGGAATGCTTCCGTTCCGATTCGGAGTTGGAGGGTGCGCGCGCCGGACAGCGACATCCGGTGGGTCGATCGCTTATGTGGACCGCAGTGCGATACCGTGGGCTCGTTTTCCCTACTTCGCACCGATGGCGTGTTCGCTTACCAATTAGCGGTAGTCGTGGATGACGAAGAGCAGCAGATTACCGATGTGGTGCGTGGTGCGGATCTGCTCGATTCCACCGCACGCCAAATCTGGTTGCAACGGCTGTTGGGTTACAGTACGCCGGACTACATGCATTTGCCGGTTGCGAAAAACGAAGCCGGCGAAAAGCTAAGCAAACAGACTCACGCGCCGGCAATTTCCTCTAGCGGCGAGGCGGCGGTACTAGAGCGAGCCTTTCGTTTCCTGGGCGTTTGTATGTCGACGGACGCCGGCACCGTTGCCGAAGTGTGGCAAGCAGCGCGTGCCGGCTACGCCGCGCAAAGCTGCTCGGCGAAATCCGGCTTGCTGGACGGCATCCCGAGATAGAAGCCCTGGCCCGCTTCGCAACCGAGTTTCCGGATGGCCGCCAGTTGCCCGGCGTCTTCGATACCCTCGACAACCACCGTCATTCCAAGACTATGCGCTAACGAGACCATTGCCGCAGTGAGAGAAGCTGCATTCTTGTCGTGCACGATATTGGTTACGAACGACCGGTCAATCTTCAATGTGCCGACCGGGAGTTTCTGGAGATAGCTGAGCGAAGAATATCCGGTGCCGAAGTCGTCGATCGACACACCTACGCCTAGTTTGCGAAGCCGTGCGATTTTGAGGCGGGCTTCTTCCACGTTATGCATCACGGCGCTTTCCGTTAGTTCCAGCTCTAAAAGTTGCGCCGGCAGCTGAGACCGGTTGAGAGCCGCAATAACGGTATCAAGGAAATCCGGGCGGAAGAACTGGACGAAGGAGACGTTGACTGCGACACCAACGTCGGGCGCGACACCTGAAGCAACACCAGACTGCCATCGTTGTGCCCGAATACACGCTTGCTCCAGCACCCATTTGCCAATCGGCACGATCATGTTCGTGTCTTCGGCGACGGGAATGAATCTGGAGGGCGAAACCTCCCCCAACATCGGGTGGGTCCAGCGCAGCAACGCTTCATGTCGAATTACTTTGCCGGTTTGCAAATCAAATTCCGGCTGGAACACCAGGGAGAACTCGTCCCGCTCCAGAGCCCGGCGCAAGTTGCTTTCGAGTTCCAGACGCTCGCGGGCTTGTTGCCCCATCTCCGGGGTGAAAAATCGAATCTTGTTTTTACCTTGCCGCTTGGATTCGTACATGGCGGCATCAGCTTTCCGCAGCAACTCGACGCCGTCGTCTCCATCCCTGGGAGACACACTGATGCCTATGCTGGCCGTAATGGTGAGATCGTGCCCTTCGATGGAGTAATTTTCCCGAATCGCGTCCATAAGCGAGTTGGCGATTTCCTCGAATCCTCCCAACTTGGCCGGCCGGCTGAGGACGGCAGCGAACTCATCCCCTCCCATTCGGAACAGCATGTCGGTTTGTGGCAATGCGGATCTGAGACGGAGCGCCACTAACTGCAGAAGGCGATCTCCTAGCGCGTGGCCTAACGTGTCATTCACCAGTTTGAATCCGTCAAGATCCAGGAATACGACGGCCACCGAAGAACCCGTCGGCCTGGCATCCAGAAGCGTTTGCGCGAGCATGGCATCCAGCAGTCGACGATTCGGTAAACCCGTCAAAGCGTCTTGCCGCGCCTGCCGTGCTAACTCTCTCTCGGCCTGCTTGCGCTCCGTAATATCCCGACACATGCAGCAGCTGTATTCGGCACCCTGGAAAGCGAGAAAGTTTTGGTGGATCTCCACGGGATACAGGGAACCGTCTTTACGGCGATGAACGGATTCCACGGTGAGCGATCCGGCTTCTTTGAGAGCCTTGCGCGAATCGTAAAAGCCTTTTTCGTCCACCAGCGGATCGATGGCGGAGATATGCAGTCCCGTCAACTCGTCTTTGGCATAGCCGAGGTTTCCGCATGCAGCCTGATTAGCGTTCATGACACGCCCATCCTGATCGATCCACACCATGGTGTCCTGCGTACAATCAATGGAGAACTGGCTCAGTTTGAGGGCTTCTTCCGCTCGCAGACGGTCCGTAATGTCAACGGAGACACCACCGACAAACCTTTCACCGGAAGGATGGGTGAAAGGAAATTTGTAACTGAGGAAACTGCGGCTCTCCCCATTGGGAGCTATCGCCGTTTCCAGGAGTTGCTCGCCTTCGTTTCGAGATAGAACACGGAGATCGTTCTTTCGAAATTGATCAGCTAGCTCTTTAGGCCAGAGTTCATGATCCAGTTTGCCGATCACGCGCTCCGGCGGCAACTCGAACATTTTGGAAAACAGGTCGTTTACAAACGCCATTTTGCCTTCACTGTCCTTGATGTAAGCCACCGCGGGCATGTAATGCATGAAGGTGTCGAACCGTTGATTGCTGGCTTCCGCCTGCTTTCGCGACGCTTCGGCCAAGCGATGCGCGCGCCTTACCCGCTGCCCTTGGATCAGTACGAGCAATAAGATCAGCAACAACGCCGCCAAGCCATATCGCATCAATTGCGCTCGATGATGGGCGTCTAACGCATCCTTGATGTGCCGACTTTGAAAGGAGTTATAGAGCGACCATCGCGAGGCGATTTGCGCGAGCGTCCCATCGGCTGAAAGCTCGGCAATTTGCTCAAACAACCGGTCGGCGGCATCTGAGATGGCCGGTCGTGCGAGCGTGCCGAGAGAAAGGCTTCCGCCCGGAACGGAGGCCACGCGCAATCCTTTTTCGCCGCAAAAGTTGCGCCCCTTCAAAAGCTGTGATTCCAGGAGACGAAGATCCAGAAAAAACGCGTCCACCCTGCCTCCGCAGAGCGCGCCTAGCATGTCCTCCATACGCGGGATGATGATCAGGTTGGCTTGGGGAAAAAGACGACCGGCCAAATCCTGCAATACCGGAAGGCCCCGAATTCCTAAGTTCTTGCCGTTCGCCTCAGCCGCATTGCGCACCTGTTTGTCTTCCAGGGAGATCAAAGCGATATCGTTCTCCCACCAAGGCGCGCTGGTGTGAAACTCTTCGGTTCGCTGGGTTAACAGCGTGGCGAGAGGGTAAACATCCGCCACCTTGCTTCGAAGGCCTCCATCGATATCGGCAACTCGAGTCCAACGGATTGGAATCTTTCCGCGGTGAGCCGCTTGCGCAATTACTTCGACAGCTAAACCCATTGGTTCCGGGCCGCCGGTGTCGATTACATAGGGCGGAAAATTACTGAATCCGACGCGGATTGGTTGTTCGCGCTCAAGCCGCGCGCGCTGGAGATATAAGAAGCCCGCGCCCAAGGCAAGGGCGCCCACCGACGCAATCAGCGATCCTTTTGCTTTGCGCGAAAACCTGAAATGGTTTCGCACTGCTAATTGCGCTCCCGCACGGTGTCAATCTTTTAATCGTCCAAAACCACGACTTACTTTAGAACAATTCTAATGGGTTTCGGAGACCCGCAAACATTAGTTTGCGATTTAATGCTGCTTATTTACCAAAGATAATAGCTCCTGTTGCGGCTAACGTATAGGTAGTTGTACCCGAGGTAATTTTTTCCGGATGGAATGGTTTTCCGTTCTCTTCCGCCTCATGCTTCGCGGCCTGAATTGCCTGCTCTCGGGTTAGTTCCTCCCGTTCCAAAGTCCCTTCGGCCACTGCCTCGCGGCCAATGGAGGATTGAGGAAACTTGATGGCACCTTCATGTTCCACTTGCACGCGAAGTAATCGCCCCTCGTCGTCCGTAAGATTCATCCAACAACCCATAGCCTGGCAAACCTCGGTAATCTTGCCGCGCACTTGAATTACCTTGCCGGTGTACTCGGACTTCGAAGCTACTACCTGAGCAACGGTTAATGAATCGGCAGCCGACGGAGTTTTTCCCAAAGTAGTATCCGCAGCAACAGCTAAACCGGCGAAGAAAACAAGACCAACCAACTTATGCATGGCCCGATTATCGCCGAAACGGGGTCCACTTCCAATTTTTTACTTCCGGCAGATCGTCGCCGTATTCAGTAACATGGGACCGGTGGTCGATTAATTTGCCGCGCAACTCCTGTTTGGCATGCGCACCGATTGCCGCTAAGCCGGCGACACGGTCGATGACGTCTCCCGCCAAATGGAATCGATCCAGTGCATTCAACACAGGCATATCGAACGGCGTAGTGGTGGTGCCTTCTTCTTTAAACCCACGCACATGAAAGTTGTCGTGATTGGATCGGCGATAAGTAAGCCGGTGAATCAGCCACGGATATCCGTGATAAGCAAAAACTACAGGGCGGTCTTTTGTAAAAATAGAATCGAATTCATAGTCCTTTAGCCCGTGCGGATGTTCGCTTGCCGATTGAAGCGTCATCAAGTCCACCACATTTACGACGCGAATTTTCAGATCGGGAAAGTACTCGCGCAGAATGGAGACCGCTGCAAGCGTTTCGAGCGTTGGAACATCGCCGGCGCAACCCATAACAACATCCGGAACCACGCCGTTATCGTTCGAAGCCCAATCCCAAATTCCGATGCCATCCGTGCAGTGCTTGATCGCCGCGCCCATGTCCAGCCACTGTAAAGCGGGCTGTTTCCCCGCTACCACCACGTTTACGTAGTGGTTGCTCCGAAGGCAATGATCGGTCACCGAAAGCAGGCAGTTCGCGTCCGGGGGAAGATAAACGCGAATCACATCCGCTTTCTTGTTCATTACATGGTCAATGAACCCTGGATCCTGATGGCTGAAGCCGTTGTGGTCCTGCCGCCAAACGTGGCTGCTCAACAGGTAATTCAAACTTGCGATCGGGCGTCGCCAGTGAATGCGACGGCTGGTTCGGAGCCACTTCGCATGTTGGTTGAACATGGAATCCACGATGTGAATAAACGCTTCATAGCTAGTGAAAAATCCGTGCCGCCCGGTAAGAAGGTAACCTTCCAGCCACCCCTGGCACAAATGTTCGCTAAGCACCTCCATGGCACGGCCGTCATGGGCCAAGTGACTGTCGTAAGGCTCCAATTCTCCTTCGAACTGCCGGTCGGTTGCTTCGAATACGTTGTTCCACCGGTTTGATTCCAATTCATCCGGCGCGAATAAGCGAAAATTTCGGGCGGCGCGGTTCTTTTCGATCACATCGCGCAAAAACGAACCCATGACACGGGTGGCCTCAGCTTCCGATACACCCGGCTCTTTTACTTCTACCCCGTAGGAGCGGAAGTCCGGCAGATTCAGATCCCGCTTGATGATGCCGCCGTTTGCGTGAGGATTGTCGCCCATACGGCGCTTGCCCTTTGGAGCGATGGCGGCAAATTCTTCTTTAAAGCAGCCCGTTTCGTCAAACAACTCCTCCGGACGGTAGCTCTTCATCCAGTTCTCTAAGAGTTGCAGATGGGCCGGATTTTCCTTCAGCTTCTCAAGCGGCACCTGATGCGCGCGGAAGGTTCCTTCAATCTGTTTGCCGTCTACTTTGTCCGGTCCGGTCCAGCCCTTAGGAGAGTTGAGAACAATCATCGGCCAGCGCGGACGCTCCATGACACCTTGCGTTCGTGCTTTCCGTTGAATCTCCTGAATTTGATCCAGCGCCAGATCCATGGTGGCAGCCATGGTTTGGTGCATGTGCTCCGGCTCATGACCGACAACGAAATGCGGCTCCCAACCGTATCCGCGCAGCAGATCGCGCAACTCGCCTTCCGGTATGCGCGCCAACAACGTGGGATTGGCGATCTTGTATCCATTTAGATGGAGAATCGGGAGCACGGCGCCATCGGTTACCGGGTTGAGAAACTTATTGCTATGCCAGCTCGCGGCTAGCGGTCCGGTTTCCGCTTCGCCGTCGCCAACCACGCAACATACAAGGAGGTCGGGATTGTCGTATGCCGCGCCAAATGAGTGGGCAAGCGAGTAGCCCAGTTCGCCGCCTTCGTGAATGGACCCCGGTGTCTCCGGCGCCACGTGGCTGGGAATGCCGCCAGGGAACGAGAATTGTTTGAACAGTCGCTGCATGCCTTCTTCATTGCGACCGATGTGCGAGAAGTATTCGGTGTATGTGCCTTCCAGGTAGACGTTGGCCACGATGCCTGGGCCGCCGTGGCCCGGTCCGGCGACATAAATGGCATCGAGATCGTTTTTCACGATCAGCCGGTTCATGTGAACGTAAATGAAGTTCAGACCCGGCGTGGTACCCCAATGTCCCAGCAGGCGCGGCTTGATATCCTCGATGGTCAACGGTTGCCGCAGGAGTGGGTTCTTGAGCAGGTAAATCTGGCCTACCGACAGGTAATTCGCGGCGCGCCAGTACGCGTTCATTTTGCTGAGTTCGTCGGCGGAGAGCGGCCCGGTCATGGTTTCAGGATAGGCTGATTGATTGAAAAGTCTTGTGACAAAAGCCGAACAAGGGTATGAATTCTATCGTCAGCGCAGGATTCCGGAAGCGGTCGAACAGTTCCGCTTAGGGCTGCAGCACGGCGAAGACCCGGAACCGGCCGCTTTAGAGCGGTGGTTGAGTTTTATGTGCGCCGGCGAATTTGAGTTGGCTTGGCGGGAGAGCGACCGCGTACTCCTCTGCCGCCAGGAAACCGGCGACGCATGCAGCCACCTTCCCGAGCATCAGCGATGGTTGTGGGACGGCACGCCGTTAGAAAACCGGAGGGTACGTGTCCGGTGCTTTCATGGATTGGGCGACACCATCCAGTTCGCTCGATTTCTTCCGCGTTTGCGCGAAGTCTGCCGCGAGGTTCAGTTTTATCCGCAGCCGGAGCTTCGCGAGCTGCTTCCGCCAAATCCGGGCGACAACCCGGAACTGGAGATCGAACTAATGGAAGTTCCCCACGCGCTGCGAATCACGCTGGCAACCATTCCGGCTATTGTTCCTTATCTTGAGGGTCCTCCGCCCGCGAAGCGCGAGAGCGCGAAGTTCCGGGTGGGTCTGGCATGGGCATCCGGAGCGTGGCGTCCCGAACGTTCCGTCCCGCTGGAGATGTTTCGTTTCTTCGACAGCATGCCGAGTATCGAATTAGTGGGGCTGCAGCGCGGACCTGCTACGCTGCATCTTCCGCCCGACGGTCCGGTGTTCCAGGAAATGGACTGGAGAAATACATCCATTGCCGAGACCGCGCGTACTATCCGCGGTCTCGATCTTGTTATCACAACGGATACGATGGTGGCCCATCTGGCGGGCGCTCTTGGCGTCCGTGTTTGGACCCTGCTTCATTGGGATTCCGACTGGCGATGGATGGCAGACCGGAACGACAGTCCCTGGTACCCCACCATGCGCCTGTTTCGCCAATCGGAACCGGATAATTGGGAACAAGTTACTTGCGACGTGCAAACCGCCCTAGCGGACCAGCAAAACAATGTCCACCAGAATCAAACCCGCACTAGCCAAAATGCAAAAGGCGCTCATACGCCATAACACCATCGGTCCCATATTTTCGTAGTGAGAAATTTCGGGAAAACGTTACAAGGCGGCAAACTTATTTTTGAAGGGTTGAGCGACTTTCAACGCTGAAACAAAGACCCGATGTTCGCCGGGGTTTTTCTCAAACACTTCGGTATGAAGCATCTCCATGTCCGCCTCCGCGAGCAGGCGCCGGATTTCAGCTTGGGAGTAAAGACGCAGAAAGCGGTCGCCGTTCCACTCGGCGCGAGAGATGGAGGTTCGGTCATCCTGGATCGAAAGGTCAAAAAGGAACGATCCGCCTGAAGGAAGTACGCGTGAGACGTTTTTCAAAAGCGGCGCGAAAGAAGGAAACAGAGAGTCGCAAACGGAGGATGCCAGCACCAGGTCGAAATCGGAATTGAAGGGGAACCGCGCAGCGTCCGCAGTCAGGAAGCAAATCCTTTGGTTCGCGAAACGGGAGTGAAGCTTCTCAACGCCGGAACGTGATAAGTCGAGACCAAGATACGAACTGAACTGTTTCTTTCGGATCAGGAGACGGTGCAGGATCTCACCTTCCCCCGCTCCCACTTCCAGGACGCGAAGTCCCGGATGAAAGTGAGCGGCCAGCACGGCGCGTTTCAGGAACGCGGTCTCGCCGCTCGGCGTACTGTGCGGCCCCGGCTCGCGCCAACAGAGTTGCGATTGAATACGCGCGTTGCGGTAGGTCGCGCGGTTTGTGGCCAGTCGGGTATGGACCGTCTTGATACCCCCAGCAATGCGCTTACTGGACGACGATTCCTTAATTTCAATCACGTTCTTCGGCAACGATAGAAAATCGAACGGATTAAATGAGAACGAGTGATAGCCGTCGCCAAAACTGGCCTCCAAGTCGCTCCGAAACGTGCCGGATGGAATGCGAGCTACGAATTCGTCGTTGATGAAGACATCCAGGTAGACAGTTGTCGACAGGTTGCCTTCATAGAGAGCCCAGCCACGCAGCAGAAACTCGCTTGCTTCTTCCAGGTTGGATGCTAAGTAACGGTCGTGCGCCAAGTATGAGTATTACAAGTTAAAAAGCGGAACTTGGATATCGGGAGATTCGGTGGTGAGCAGTCCGTCTTTTACCTCGCGTTCCCCTTCGGGCGTGTAGATCCAAGCACGGCGGGTATTCGCGTCGATCACCCAGACGTAATTCACGCCAAAGTCAAGGTATTCGTCTACCCGTGCGCGCATGTCGTTCAACCGATCGCGTGGAGATCGCAACTCGATACAAAGAAATGGCGGCTTTCTAAGAATCTGTCCATCGGGCGCTCCGGAGAGCACGGCAATGTCAGGGATACGGAACCGTGTGGTTTTGACTTGAACGCGCTGCTCGGGAGCTACAAGAAATCCCCATTGTTGTTCGCGACTCATCAGATAACGTGTGATCAGTCCCCGCAAGCGGCTGTGATCCCATTCGCCCACGTTTCTCTCAACCACCTCGCCGTCGACGTAATCGCAATCCGGGCGATAGCTGGTCGCCAGGTATTCTTCCGGCGCGACTCGCACGCTGACGGATATGAGCTTACTATAGCGTCGATATGCTAACAACCATGCGTTTCAACCGCTCCGTTCCGCCCTGTCCCGTGATCCCGGTCCTTTACTATCCCGATCCCGGTGTCGCGGCAGCCTGGTTACAGACGGCCTTTGGCTTTACCGTGCGTTTGCGAATCGCGAATCATCGCATCCAGATGCGCGCCGGCGAAGGCTGCCTCACTGTCGCGGAAGGCGCTGTTACACCCAATCACTCCTCCGTGGTGCAGATACGGATCGACAATGCGCCGGAGCATTGCGAGCGCGCAAGACTGGCCGGCGCGCTCATTCTGACGGAGCCGAAAGATGAGATTTACGGCGAGCGCCAGTACAACGCGCAAGACTTCCATGGCCACAAATGGAACTTTACGGAGACGATCGCGGATGTGGAACCGGAGAGTTGGGGCGGCACTTCAGTTGATTTGTAGTAGCGGCGGCGGGGGTTGCCGGAAGCGAACCGCGCTCAACCCGGTGTGACCACGGATTCGTACTCGGTGCTTTCCAACTCCGTCTCGAGCGGCGGTTCCACCAGCTTGCCGCGCAAATCGGCCGAAAGCCAGAAGATAGAAGTCGAGGCACTGAGGATTCCCGCAATCACGCCAACGGACCGAATGGAAATGTAATCCGTCGCGGCGCTGGCCAGTGCAACCGAAATCATCATCGTGCCGTTCAGCATCATGTCGGTCAAGGAAAAAATGCGTCCTCGCAGGCGATCGGGAACGTGCGTGAGTAGCACCGTCCGGTTTAAAACATTGTTCGATCCCATCGCCACCCGCGACGCTCCGATGCAGAGCGATGCCAGCCA
This sequence comes from uncultured Bryobacteraceae bacterium, assembly GCA_964237255.1. Lineage (GTDB taxonomy): Bacteria > Acidobacteriota > Terriglobia > Bryobacterales > Bryobacteraceae > JALYXI01. The sequence continues at coordinate 3,636 of CAXSIG010000052.1, read as the reverse complement.
GATGTCTGGCATCAGCGCGTAGAGAATATACGCGGTGCCATGGATGAAGTAACCGATGCTGATGGCGTGCTTGTAACCCGAAAAGTCGAGCCGCTTTCCCATACGATGGGCCAATATTCCGCCGGTCACCAGCCCTAACCCGGCAGCGCTCCAGATGATTCCGATCGCTTGCGGTCCGCCCTTGAAAACAATCTCGCCGAAAAGCGTGAACAATACTTGCGCCGCGCCACCTCCGCTGGCCCATCCGACATATGCCATCGCTACAGCGAAAATCAGAGGGGTCGCCCGCATGTAGAAAACGCTCTCCCGAAAATCCGCCCAGAAGGCGTGAGCGTGATGCTCTTCGATATCGGCGCGGCTTGCTCGAAAGTGTCCTTCGGGAGAACGCAGCAAATAGATGGCGAGAGCACTTACCAGGAAGGAGAGAGCGTTGACGATAAAAGCCCACTCGTAACCGAACAGTCCCGTTGCCGTT
>CAXSIG010000052.1:0-3151 GCA_964237255.1 uncultured Bryobacteraceae bacterium | reverse complement strand
CCTAAGAACGTACCGATGGTCAGAGTGACCCAGGAGGTAGTTTGCGTAAGCGCGTTGGCCGTATGTAGCTGCTCCGGCGTGGCAATTTTCGGCAGGATTGCGGAACGTCCGCTAGTGAAGAACGGCGATGCGAACATCAAGAGTCCGCTCAGCACATAAAGTAGCCAGCGCTGCCGATGCGTAAGGATCAGGATGAAGCCGAGTGCCACGACGAAGCGAAACAGGTCGCTCCAGATCATGATCTTGCGCCGATCGAAACGGTCCAACAACACGCCGGAGAGCGGCCCCGCCAGCATCGCGGGAAGCGCGCGAGCGATCATGACGCCTCCGACAGCGACGCCCGATCCCGTCAGGTGAAGCGCAAGACTGAGTACGGCGATGCTGTTGAAGTGATCGCCCACTTCGCTGACAATCTGGCCGTACCACGTATACCGGTAGTTACGATTGTCGCGAAGAATACGAGCCGGCCAAGGAAACGCGACCACGCTCTAACAGGAACAGACTGCCGCGATGCAAGCCCCATCCGGAGTAATCACTTCGCTGGCGACATGCAACTTTGCGTGCTCCCCGAGCAGCCACCGAAACGCTTCCGGAGTAAAGCGGTAGTGAAAATTCATGAAGACACGTTCGCCGCGCGCTATGGAAAACTCGCGGCCTCCGAAGGAGAGCCGGATATCGCGAATGGCCTGGAATGACTTGGTCGTGATTTCGATGCCATCGTGCTGTTGGTGCTGCTTTCTATCGAGACGGATCTGTACATCGTCGTCCTGAATGCCAACACCCGCCAGTAAAATGTGCGCCGCCGCAGATAACTGTTTGGTGTCCTCTTCGGAGGACGTGTCGCGCATCAAGTCGGCATGGGCGATCAGTTTATCCGAACTCTTCAGAATCTCGGCGACATTGCGGATTTGTTCCACGGGGTCGAAGCCACCGCTGGTTGTGCTGTTCATCAGGAAAACACGCGGCGCCTCGGCTGCATCGGCAGCAAGGATGAGATGCATAGGACTCGAGATATCGGCTTTGATTCCCTGTACCTCCACTTCGTCGTCCTCGGCCGCGACCGAAGCGGTTTCGAGGAGAGTCTGGCTGCCTTCGACCGGAAAATATTTCACATGTTTCCCGGATTGCTGCAATGCCTGAAGCAGTAAACGATCGTCGCTGCCGTCTCCGGAACCCAAGCTTACGACGGGGACTGTGTCGCCGAAGTCTTTCATCACTTCGCCCGCAAGTTGCCGACTCTGTTGCGCGTCGAGACGCAAGGGCAACTTAATTGCCTCCTGCAGGCCTGCTGCGAAGGGTAGCCATTGAAGGAACTTATCTGGCAGGTCGAGCGACTCGAGCGATTCCGCGAAGTCCTTCGCTATCTCGGCTTCGGTAAGCAAAACTTCTATGTTCATCTCTGTTTAAGCGTAATTGGTTTGAGCAGCCGCGAACAACGTGCGAAAACACACATTGGCCTATCGTTCGCACTATGTCTTTGCAGAGGAGCGAAATGAAGATATACACCAAGACCGCGCTTGTAGCTGTTACAGCTGCCTGCGCTATGTTTGCCAAGGGAAACGATTCCGCGAAGCGGTTGGATGCATCCACCGCGGTTTTGAAGGAGATGTTGGGAGCGGACGATAAGGGTGTCCCGAAGGATTTAGTTGGACAAGCTGAGTGCGTAGTGGTGGTTCCTGGCTTGAAGAAAGCTGGTTTTATTTTCGGCGGTAAATATGGCAAAGGCTTTGTTGCGTGCCGGAAAGGCGAGACGGGTTGGACTGCGCCCGCCGCGATCCGAATCGAAGGCGGAAGCTTTGGACTTCAGGTTGGAGCCTCTGAAACGGACGTAATCCTGGTTGTTCGCAATGAAGACGGTAAGAAGAAACTATTGGAAGACAAGTTCACTTTAGGCGCTGGCGCTGAAGCAACTGCCGGACCTGTTGGCCGTGATCTTTCCGCACAGACCGACGCTCAAATGCACGCTCAGATACTTTCGTACTCCCGGTCACGTGGCGTATTCGCCGGTTTGACCCTTAACGGTGCGACTCTCCGTCCAGATAAAGAAGACAACATGGAACTGTACGGGTCAGGCGCTATGACGAACAAGCAGATTCTTGCAGGGGATGTTCCGGCGCCCGCTGCTGCTGCTAGTTTCGAATCATTGCTGGGTAGTTATTCCCGAATGAAGAAGTAGTTCCGTATCGGACACGGTTTGTTGTATGAATGGGAAGCGCTTTCAAAGCGCTTCCCATTCGGCATTTGTAGAGACTTCCAGCCAGCCTTGTTGCGGCAGAGCGTCAACTGGGAGCGAATTATGCCAGAACGACGCGTTGAACCGCAGGGGAACTGTTCGATCTTTTTGCACTTGGTTTAGTGGGACTTGTAACTCCAAAATCTTCTCGAACGCGCAGGGTACAGAAAAGGGTGACTCACTTACCACAACTCGCCCTTGTTCGAGGTGCAGGACTACTGCTTTCTCTCCCACTCCGTTTGGGCGAAAACAAAAGCGACAGTCAAGCGAAGAGGTTAGATCGGCGGCATCTTCCCGGAAATCGACCCGCAAGTATAAATTCCTATCGTCATAGCCGTAGTGAAGCTCGCGGACGACGAAGCGTTTTCCGTGCATCGAGCCGGAACGCTGATCCACTCGATACACCCCCGCTCCAATCCATTCAAAATAACTGCTAAGAGCACCATCGATTTTCGCCGTCACCCGCCCGGTTGGTTCCGTTTTCCGCTCTGGAGTTGCAATCTGTAAAATCGGACGAGACAGCTCTTCTGGCGGCATTCTGCCTAACGCACGATAGACGTTGGCGATGTGAGAGCGAAAGAGTTCATCGAACTCGGGACGGTTTGCGGAGGCGTGTTCCGGGCCGTACCACCAGCACCAATCACTCCCTTCCGCGATCAGCAATTCCTCCCAAGCCAGTTTGCGATTCGATTCCGAGACGTCATGAACCTGGTCATAGAGCTCTCGCGCGGCTAGTAAGAAGTTCCAAGCCTTGTTGTCTTCTTCGGCTCCGATCCAGATATCGAAATTTGCGTTGATCCATGAGCCGGGGAAAATATGCGTGAGCGGGTCTGGCTGAATACGGCGAAACGCTTCGGAGACGGTAATCGCATCCATCTGTTCGTCCGCCGTGATCGCGCCGTAGAGTTCACGGAAGAA
>CAXSIG010000051.1:2713-15225 GCA_964237255.1 uncultured Bryobacteraceae bacterium | reverse complement strand
AATCCCCGGCAGGGCCAATTGTCACTTCGCTTAGAATTTTGACCAGCTCCGACCAAAACTGAAACATCAAAGCGTTATTCTGTTTCTGTGGACGGCCTGTGGAAACTCCACGGAAATCCGAAGCGGACTACGCGACTGGCCAGCATTCAATCGGTTGAAAAAGTTCTCACCCCAATCCACAGATTTTCGGCCTACCCTGACTTGGTCCAGGTATGACAACCGTTTCTCCCACTTCGCTCGCGCTAGAAAAAGGCCTTCCCGCCAATCTTGACGCGGAACGCTTCGTCCTAGGCTCCATTTTATTGGATGACACGGCGTTTCTCGATGTCGCCGGCGTTCTGCAGGCGGCGGACTTCGCGCTCGAAAAGCATCGCAAGATTTTCGGCCGCATGGTGGAGTTGAACGAGCGCTCCGAACGGATTGACCGCGTCACTATCGCAAATGAGCTGCTTCGGTTCAACGAACTGGAGTCCGTCGATGGCCTCAGTTATCTGATTTCGCTCGATGACGGTCTCCCGCACATCCCGAATCTCGATAGCTACGTCAAGATCATCCGGGACAAGGCGGTCCTGCGGCGAATCATAACGGCCTCGCAGCAGACCATGAACCGGGCGCTGGTGGGCGAGGAAGACCCCACACAGATTCTGGCGGGCGCCGAGGAAGCGCTGCTGAAGCTGGGTGACGCCCAGATCGGCAACGCGCTCAAGACGCCGGGGGAGATCATTAGTGAGTACAACGGCGGGCTGAACGCGTTTCTTGATCCTAGTAAACGGATTCGCGGGATCAGCACCGGCTTTACCAAGCTGGACGAAATGACTGGCGGCCTTCATGAAGGCGAGCTGATTATTCTGGCGGCGCGTCCTTCCATGGGGAAAACGGCGTTCGCGATGAACATCGCCAGCCATGTCGCGACCAAGTTGAACCAGAAAGTCGCCATCTTTTCGCTCGAAATGTCGGGCGAGAGTTTGCTGACTCGTATGCTGTGCGCTCAAGCCTACGTGGATAGCCAACGGTTCCGCATGGGCTACCTCAACGCGGATGAGCGGCGGAAGCTCACGCAGGCTTCTATGAAGCTGGTCGAATCGCCGCTGTTTATCGACGACACGGCGGGAGTGCACCTGATGGACATGCACGCCAAGCTTCGCCGGTTGCAGGGGAACGATGGCAAGCTGGGTCTGGTAATTGTGGACTACCTGCAACTGATGTCGGGTCGCGGCAGGTTTGAGAACCGCAACCAGGAAGTCAGCACCATCTCGCGCGGGTTGAAGCTCCTGGCGAAAGAGTTGAAAGTTCCCATGCTGGTGCTCTCGCAGTTAAGCCGTGCGCCGGAGACCCGGCAAGGCGATCACCGTCCGCAACTGAGCGACCTTCGTGAATCGGGATCCATCGAGCAGGATGCGGACTTAGTGGCCTTTATCTTCCGCGAGGAAGTTTACAAGCGCGATCGAGAGGATCTGCGAGGGCTTGCGGAGTTGATCGTCGCCAAGCAGCGTAACGGACCGATCGGTAAAGTGGACTTGGTATTTCTCCACTCTCTGACTAAGTTCGAGAACCGCTCCGAGGATCTCGACGGCGCGCAGGAGTAGGCGCAATATAGACTAAGTTTCTGGTGCTGCTCCAACTTCAGGACATCCAGAAACGCTATGGCGGTGTGACCGCGTTACGGTCGGGCAACTTGTCCGTTGCCGCCGGCGAAGTGCATCTGCTGCTTGGTGAAAATGGCGCGGGGAAGTCCACGATGATGAAAATCGTCGCGGGATTAGTGGAGCCGGATGGCGGTGCCATGTTGTGGAATGGGTCGCCCGTGCACCTGAAGTCGCCTGCGGATGCCGCACGAATCGGAGTGGCAATGGTGCATCAGGAGTCGCTCCTTGCCCCGCAGCTCTCGGTTGCCGAAAACATCTTCCTGGGCCGTGAAGATCGGCATCCATTGGGTTGGGTGGCCAGGCGAAAAGCTCGCGAGGAAGCGGCCAAGCTCATTGAACAGCACCACTTTCCTCTGCAAGCGGATTGGACGGTAGAGCGACTGAGCCCAGCCGGCAAGCAGTTGGTGGAAATCTGCCGGGCCATCAGCTTCGGGTCCAGTCTTTTGATTTTCGATGAGCCGACCTCTTCGCTTTCCGCGGCGGAAACCGAAGAGGTGTTCCGGATCGTGCGTACTTTGCGCGAGCGGAACATGGGAGTCATCTACATCACGCATCGGTTAGAGGAGCTTCGCGCCATCGGCGATCGGGTTACCGTCTTGCGCGACGGCGCCACGGTGCACACCGGAATGCTGAGCGATCTCACCACGCCGCAGTTGATCGCGCACATGGTGGGCCGGCAAGTTGCCGCGACTTACTCTCGCGAGGCGCACCACGCGGGCGCACCTGTTTTACAAGCGTCCAACATCTCTGTAAAGGGTAAGCTTCACAACGTGTCGATTACGTTGCGCGCCGGTGAAATCACAGGGATGGCTGGGTTGATCGGCGCCGGCCGCACGGAGCTATGCCGCGCCCTGTTCGGCGTCGACAAGCTGGATACCGGATCCATTCTCATCAACGGACAGTCGGTACGGATCCGGTCGCCGCGCGACGCCGTGCGAGCGGGCATTGCGTTAGTAACGGAAGACCGTCAGATTACGGGTCTCGCGTTGCCGCTTCCGATCTCGGTGAATGCCACCATGGCCAACACGGAGGCAATCAGCCGCGCGGGCTTTCTGAATCTGCAGAAACAAAACGCCGTCGGCGCGGACTACATCACAAAACTGCGGATCAAGGCGAATGGCCCAAAGCAACCCGCCGGGCGTCTCAGTGGAGGTAATCAACAGAAGGTGGTAATCGCGAAGTGGTTATTTCGAGAGCCGCGCGTATTTCTATTTGATGAGCCGACGCGCGGGATCGATGTCGGAGCGAAGGTGGAAGTGTTCGACTTCATGCATGAGTTGGCGGGACGCGGCGCCGCGGTGCTGATGGTAAGTTCCGAGATTCCCGAATTGCTGCAGGTGGCGGATCGGATCGTGGTCATGTCCCAAGGTCGAATCACCGGAGAACTTCCGCCGCGCACCACGCCGGAAGAGATTATGTCACTGGCCACAGCAGTTACCCAGCGGGAGAATGCCGCTTGAAGCGATTACAACGGCTGCTTCCCTTTCTTAGTCTCATCATCCTGTTTGTCGGGCTGGTCATCGCGTCGCCGCACTTTTTGACGGCAACGAATCTGTCGAGCGTCGCACGGCAGACCGCGGTGATCAACATCATGGCGCTTGGAATGACCGTAATCATTATTTCGGGCGGAATCGATCTGTCAGTGGGATCTATTCTCGGTCTGGGCGGACTCGCCGGCACCATGGCGATGGAGGGCGGCGTGCCGATCTTCGCCTCTGTGTTGATCGGGATCGCCACCGGCTTGGTGTGTGGCCTCCTGAACGGGTTCATGATTACCCGTCTCAAGATCGCACCATTCATCGTGACGTTGGGCACGCTGGGAATCTATCGTGGAACGGCGCTGATCATCTCGAAGGGATTGCCGGTGCATAAACTGCCCCCCGCGTTCGCGGTGCTAGGTGAAGGGACCATCGCCGGCGTTCCCTATGTCCTGATTCTTCTCTTAGTCTGCGCCGTTGCGGTCCATATTCTTCTGGAGCACACACGATTGGGTCGTTACGCGTTCGCTATCGGGAGCAGCCCAGCAGCTGCTGTGTATGCGGGCATCCCCGTCTCGTTTCACACGACGGCGGTTTACGCGATCGGCGGATTGCTTACCGGCCTTGCCGGGATGATCGAGGCCTCGCGCTTAATGACTGGGCAACCGACAGCGGGACAAGGCTATGAGCTGCAGGCAATCGCCGCGGTTGTAATCGGCGGGGGCAGTCTACGCGGAGGCGAGGGCAGCGTAGTCGGGACGCTGGTCGGCGCATTCATCATGGGACTACTTTCGAACGGCAGCGATCTGTTGGGCATCTCGAATTACGTACAACAGGTGGTGATCGGCGCGGTGATCATTCTCGCGGTGGCGGTGGACGAATTTCGAAAACGGCGCGTGACATAACCGAAATCTTGCCGTTCGACCGATTTATGGACTGGGCTTTGTACAACCAGTCGAGCGGTTATTACCGGCAAGCTCACGAGAAGATACTCGGCACGGGCGGCGATTTCTACACGGCCTCGCAATTGCAGCCGCTCTTCGGACGGCTGATTGCGTCGGTTTTACCAAACAGTCCCGTGTTGGAGTTGGGCGCCGGCCGCGGTGAGATGCAGAACGCATTCGAATCGCGCGGCTATCGGAGCGTCGGTCTTGGCGAGCCGCTTCCTACTTCGTGGACCGGCACGGTTTTCGCCAACGAATTTTTCGATGCGCTTCCGGTTGCTACGGGCGTTAGGCGCGGGCCCGACTTCTACGAATTGTGTGTACGTCACGACGGTGACGGATACGAATGGCAATTAGGAGAACCAATCTCGCGGGAACGGCGTCTTTATGTGCAACGCTATTATCCAAACTTGGAAGACGGATGGCGTTTCGAAATCGCTGAGCGTGCCGTGATGCAAATGGAGGAGATCGCTAGATGCTTGCGAGAAGGGACGCTACTCATCGTCGACTATGGATGGAGCCGGGACGAGTACCTGCGCTTTCCGCAAGGTACCCTGATGAGCTATCGCGAACACACGGCAACTTCCGACGTTCTTGCTCTCCCTGGAAAGCAGGACATTACAGCGCACGTACCGTTCGATGTGCTGTCGGATGCCGCTATTACGAACGGGTTCACCGTTTCCCGGTTCGAGACGCTGGCGCAGTTGACACAGCGAGCACTCGCGACGATGCCGGATTTGGAATTGCGGGATCGGGAGAAGGGGCAACTGAAGACGCTGCTTGTCGGATTGGGAGAGAACTTCCGGGCTTTGTGGCTTGACAAGAGTGCCGCACAATAAAAAAGACCCCGGTTGCCCGGGGCCTCAGGTTATGATTCTCATCCCTAACGGGACGCGACGGCTACTTCTTCTTTTTAGGAGCCGCTTTCTTCTTTGCGGGTGCTTTCTTGGTTGCGTTCTTCATCGATGTGATTCTCCCTATAACTTAAAATTTTGCGATCCGAAAATCGCAGCGTGATTCATATATAAAGTTGTTCGAAAAAATTGTCAAGAGGAAAACGCATGTTTCGAGCAGGTTTTCGAAATAAAACGAAGAGAACCAAAAATGTTTGGACAATTCGGAGTGCCGCCGCTCTGTTTTGCATTGTTTCCGCAGCGCAAGGCTCGTTTCCGAACGGCCATGAGTTGATGACGAAGTCGCTTGCGGCAGGCGAGCGCAATGAAGAGATGCTTCGTTCGTACGTGAGACGCACTCAATCCGTTTTAAGACAACTCGCTTCCGATGGCAGTCTGAAGGAAGAAGAGACGAGAATCCACGACGACACAGTTGTGGACGGCTATCACGTGCGCACTCTGGTGGAGAAGAACGGGAAACCTCTCGCTGGCTCCGACAAGGAAAAAGAAAATGCGCGCGTGTCGAAGTTGATCGGCTTACGCACACATGCGACTTCGAAAGCGCGCGACCAGCGATTGCAAGAGGCGCAGCAGGAGCGTGAGAAAGACCGGCGGTTCACTCGTGAGATCCTCGACGCGTTCGATTTTACCGTGATCGGCCAGGAAACAATTAACGGACGCAACGCCTGGGTGGTTGATGCGGTTCCTCATCCCGGATATCAGCCGAAGGAGATGCGTTCGCAAATGTTTACCCGCTTGAAGGGACGCGTATGGGTTGACCAGGAGGACTCCATCTGGGTAAAGGCGGAAGCGGATGGAACCGATTCCTTCGGTGTGGGGTTCTCAGTAGTAGCAAAGCTGGACAAAGGAGCGCACTTGTAGTTGGAGCAAATACGGCTGGCGGATGGAACATGGGTGGTACGTCGAGTTGGCTTCAAGGCGAGCGGTCGAATCGCATTGGTAAACATTTCAATATCGATAGCGTCAGTACATCGGAGCAGTTCCGCAAGGTTCCCCCCGAGCAACGAATCGGCAATAGTAAAGACGAATATTAGATGTTGCTGATTGTTCTCCTGCTTGGGTTGGCCGTCGCGGAAGGCGACCGGGAACTCGCGCTCCGGCTCAAGCGGCGCGATCCAACTGCGATGGCGGACCTGTACGACCGCTTCGGACGAACCGCGTACTCGGTGATTTTTCACGTGGTCCGCGACACGGGCGTTGCCGAGGACTTGGTGCAGGAAACATTTTTGCGTGTTTGGAATCGGATGAATGGCTTCGACGCCGAACGCGGTGCGCTCGGATCGTGGTTGCTCACGGTCGCGCGAAACCGCGCGATTGACTACATCCGTTCGGCCGACTCACGGGCAACCCGGAATTCATTTGAACTGGAAGAGCGCGAACATCCATCGCTTTTTGCGGATGCCGAGAAGGAAGTTGTGAGCGCGGACGAAGCACGGCGCATTCGCGTTGCGATTACGTCGTTGAATCAAAATCAGAAGCGCGTGGTGGAGCTGGCGTATTTTGAAGGGCTTAGCCAGACCGAAATTGCAGACCGGTTGGCCGAACCACTGGGTACGGTGAAGACGTGGGCTCGGACTGCGTTGAAGCGGCTTCGCGAGGAGTTGGAGAAGAGAGATTAGATCAGCGACTTGCGGCGCGTGGCTTGAAAGGGAAATCGCTTGGTGAAGGCGGCGAAATCGACAGTGATCCCTAAACCGGTTGTATCGGGCAATGTCACTTTGCCGTTTTTTTGAACAGGAAATGTCCCGTTCGTGAGCTGTTGATAGGTTGTATCGTCCGCACCTTCCCATTCCTGGATCAGAAAATTGCGGCAAACGGACATCGCTGCCAGTGAAGCCACGTGTGCGACTGGACCGCTACATTGATGCGGTGCGATCTCGACACCGTATGTTTCCGCAAGGCTGGCAATCTTACGAATCTCGGTGATTCCTCCCGCATGGATGATGTCGGGCTGAATAATCGCCGCGCCGCGCGCATCGAGGAGTTGGCGAAACTCGTAGCGTGTGAATAATCCTTCGCCGCTCGCGACGGCTACCGGACTCTTCGCTGCAACTTCGCCAAGTCCCGCCGGATTCTCACGAAGCGTCGGCTCTTCAATCCATAACGGCCGATGCGGAGCGACCGCTTTGGCGAACTCGATCGCGGAGCGCACGGTGAAGGACTCGGCTGCTTCAAGGCAGAAATCGACAGCGGGTCCGGCAGCATCGCGGACTGCTTTACATTCAGCGATCGCCTGCTGCGTTCGAACCGCCTCCGATTCGCCGGGCGCCAAAGTCCACTTGACCGCATTCCATCCGGCGGCTTTGGTTTGGAGCGTCCAATCCCGGAACGCCTCGGGCGTACGATTCGCTTCGAGAGTTGCGCCCCAATGCGTGTAATAAACGCGGGAGCTTTCGCGAAGCTTGCCGCCGAGCAACTGCCAGACGGGAATACCGAGGCGCTTGCCGTTCAGATCCCATAGCGCGATATCCACGGCGGAAAGGGCGGAGAGTACGGCGGGGCCGTTGCGCCAGCGCGAGAGCTTGTAATAGACGCGGTCCCAGTGTTCCTCCACATTCCACGGATCGCGGCCAATCATGTCGGGCTCCAGCCAGCGAAGTGCGGCTTCGGCGAGTTCGGCGCGCCCTTCCAGGGTTGCTTCGCCAATCCCAACAAGACCCGCGTCGGTCAGCACCTCGAGAAAGACCAGATCGCGCCATCGCACCGTGGCTTTGTGGATTCGAAAACCGGTAATTTTTATTTTCGGAGGCGCGGCGATGAGCGTGGCGGGGCAGGCAAGTGAAAGGAATGCGCGGCGAGAGCAGGCGGCCACTCGACCAGCATACGTGTAACGTTACCTTTTAACAAAAGTTTCGGCGAAGCTCTTTCGGCACATCGAGCGAGTAGTTCCGAACCGGAGGTTGTAACTGAGCCACAGTCATGATTGACTGTGGAGAACCATGAAGATTTGTTATCCGCCGTTTGCGGCGCTCCTCGCCCTTACTTGCTACGGCCAAGTTCCCGCGAAGCAAAACACGGTCGTGGTAATCAGCCTGGACGGCTTTCCGGCCTACGCGTTGGAAGACCCGCAGCTTCCCGTTCCCACACTTCGAAGGTTGATTCACGAAGGAGCTTGGGCGCAGCGAATGACGCCGGTCAATCCGACCGTGACTTGGCCGAACCATACCAGCATGGTAACGGGTGTGCTGCCCGCGAAACACGGGCTGTTCTACAACGGCTCGGCTGTTCGTACAGGCGGCAATATCCCGGTCAAGGTGGACCCGGAGATCGCGAAGACGGAGATGGTTCACGCCACAACGGTTTATGACATCGCTAATCGCGCCGGATTAACCACGGCACAGGTAGACTGGGTGGCCATCAATCGTGCCCCGACAATTACGTGGGAGTTTCCTGAAGTTCCGTCGGTAAGCGGAGCAATTGAAAAGGAGATGGTTGCCCAAGGGATCCTTGCGCAGGAAGAGGTTGCCCAATTCAAGAAGCTCAATATCCAGCGGCGTGACCAGATCTGGACCGAGGCGGCGTCCTACATTTTGCGAGAGCATCACCCGAACCTGTTGTTGTTTCATCTGTTGACGCTTGATTCGACCCATCATGCTTACGGGCCGCGAAACGCGGCGGCTCTGGGCGCCATCGCCTTTCTGGATGGATGTGTCGCGAGAATTTTGGAGACGATTCAACAATCGGGAGCCCAAGACCGAACCACCGTCTTCGTGGTTTCTGATCATGGATTTAAAGCGGTCGACAAAACGATCCGTCCGGCGGCGGTTCTTCAAGCGGCCGGACTAATTGACAAGGTAAGCGTGATTCCCGAAGGAGGCACAGCGATGTTGTATTTCGATCGCGCGAATCGGGCGGCGCTGCAAAGCCAGGTCGCGAAAGTGTTCGAGGGCGTTGAAGGGATCGAGCGCATTGCAGGACCAAAAGAATATGCAGCGCTTGGTTTTCCCGATCCCGCATCGAATGAGCAGATGTCCGACCTGGTTCTGATTGCGAAAGCGGGCTACGCGTTCGCGGGCGGAACTACGGGACCGGCGTTCTCGCCGGGGACTCACATTACCGGGTCGCATGGGTATGTCGCGACCGATCCTGAGATGGATGCCATCTTTATTGCATCAGGACGAGGGATTCGAAAAGGCGCCGTCCTGGATCGGGTGCCCAATTTGGATATCGCCCCAACGGTTGCAGGGTTGCTCGGACTCACTTGGCCCGATACACCCGGCAAAGCGATCTCCGCGATTCTAAGCCAATAGCGGGAGCACAGTGCCAGTGTAGTTCGGAAATACCGAGCGCAACGACTTATTCCCAAGATGCGCGGTAACCAAGTCACCTAATACAGCGCGGAAGTCCGTTGTGATTGCGAGATCGCGGGATTCATACAACTGCTCCTGCGCCAAGCCCGGCCAAGGTCCATGAACTTTGCCGCCCTGAACGTTGCCGCCCATTATGAACATGCAGTTCGCGTGGCCATGGTCGGTACCGCGCGTTCCGTTTTCCCGCGCAGTACGCCCAAATTCCGACATCGTTACAACGATCACATCTTCCATTCGGTCACCCAAGTCACGGTTAAATGCGGCGAGAGTTTGACCGAAGTCGCGCAGCAGATTGTTGAGAAGCGGACCTTCGTTCACATGGTGGTCCCAACCGCCGACATCGGCGAAGGCCACTTCGACTCCGACGTTCGATTTGATGAGTTGTGCAATCTGCTTCAGGTTGTCGCCGAAACGGCTCTTCGGATACTCGGCGTTGTTCGACGGCGTGTAAGAAGCTTTGCCGATGGACTGCAACATTGCGGCCGCCTCAAACGTGTCGCGCCCGGCTCCGTTCAGAATCTGGTCCGACGTACCCGAATATAAGGATTCGAAAGCTTTGGCCGCCGCCGCATCTTTCACCTGGAAGCTGCCAATGCTTTCCACCGCGATTGCGGGAACCGGGCCTTGCATTGTTCGGGGCAGCGTTGCGCCCATGGAGAGAGCACGTACCGGAGAGGGTTTGCCAGACTCGGATGCTACGGAACGATTCAGCCATCCACTGGACGTCGCTTTCAGCCCGGGTGTTCCGGACTCCATGAAATCCTGTGCGTCGAAGTGAGAACGTGTAGGGTCGGGCGATCCCGATGCGTGAACGATTGCGAGCTGCTTCTGATCGAACAGCGGCTTGAATGGCGCGAGTGCCGGGTGGAGACCGAAATGGCCGTCTAGATCGATTGCGGCAGTCGGGCCGGAACCGGGACGCGGAATGGCGATTGTAGGACGCAGGTCGTAATACGCCTGTTCGCTATGCGGCACAACAATATTCAAACCATCAGCGGCACCGCGCTGAAATATTGCAACCAGTACCTTCTTACGCTGGCCCGGAGCGTCTTGGGCGTAGAGCGCACGTTGCAGCCAGATTGGCGCGGAGCCAATGCCAACCATGGCAAGACCGGCATTACGGAGAAATACACGTCGTGAGGAGCGCATAAGAATATCCTTTCGTAGCGTTAACGGTTAGTGTTTCTGAAAATCAGGGCCACCCAAAGTTTGAGCGAGCGATGGATTGGGTTCCACCCGGGTTCCGGGAACCTTGTTGTTCGTGAGTGCCACAGCGAAATTCATGCGAGCCAGCAGCGAAGCCGAATTCAGCCAGTCCGCGCCGCGATTGCTATACCCCGTGGGCTCCACTTTTCGATAGAGCGGCTCACCAAGAGTGCGAAGCTGCTGTTCGAGTGCAAAGCCGTACTCCACATTCCCGCCGGTTGCGCGTATGGCGCTCGCCAACATTTCGAAAGGCGACTTTACTTTGTTGTTGAAACTCTTAGGGGAGAAAAACTCCGGAGAATCAAACATCGTTTTCATCACGGAGCGAAGGTCGCCGCTGGAGGAGGTGAAGTTGGCAGCCATGCGATCCACCAATGCCTCGGGCGGATTATCCGAAACGAACCGAATTGCAAGGCTCTTCGAGATGAAGCGAGCCGTTGCCTGACTATGCGCCAGGATATCGAGAACCTTCATTCCGTCGTCCATGCCGCCACCAGCTGGAATGGTGACACCCAAAACATGCTTCTCGCCTTTATCATGCAGACGTTCATTGAACTGGAACACACCACCGCTACGCAGTTCCTTTATGGTCCAACCGGTAAAGCAGCGGGCGACTTCGGTGACATCCTGCTGCGTATAACCCCCATCGACGCCTAACGTGTGAAGTTCCATCAGCTCCCGGCCATAGTTTTCGTTCAAACCGCGGGTCGGCTTCTTGCTGTTGGGCTTGCGATCCATGCCGGGTGCGACGGACTGAGTGTTATCCAGATAGAACAGCATCGCGGGGCTTTGCGCAGTCGCGAGCAAAAGATCCTTAAAGTTGCCGAGTACGTGGGGACGAATCACGTCGCGCTCATACGAGGTGACCATGTACCGGTCTGCGCCTTTATCTAAGAAGACGTTGAAGTGGTTGTACCAAAAATCGGTCAAGACCTCTTCCAATTGGCGACTGGAGTAAACGGCGCGAAGGATCTTACCCTGAGCGAGATCTGAATTTACAGTCTGCTGGGGCCCTCCGTTTAAAAGCTGAATTCGACGGCGAAGTTCGGGCGAAGCGGCGTCGAACAAAGTTTGCCGTTTGCCGCGCGGCATCGCATCCAGGATTTCGTATTGTTGGGTCGCTGAAAGCGGTTCTAAAACGGCCACCTTCTCCGCAGGCTTTCCAAATTTCAAGGCCTTAGCCTGAGCCGAGGGCAGCGATGCTACTACTTGATCGAAATCGACGGCCGGCCGATCTTCGTTCACGTTATCGGGATCGGGTTTACCTTGCGCGAGCCGAGCTTTGTATCGCTCCAGAATGCGTTGAACGACGCGCATGGTGTCCGGGTCTGACGGGTAAGGAGCATTGCCCTTGGCCATAGCGCGGATTTGCTGCTGAGGGGGGTACTTCACCACCAAATCCGATGCCGGCATTCGCAACGTTTCAAATGGCGCGAGCTTAGTTTGAAGAACAGGATTTTCTGCAACTCGTTCGGGATGAAGCTGCTCATCGATAAACGTGGTGTACCCGATTTCACGCACATACGCCTCGTCGCCTGGCCGAGGGCCAAACATCAGACGATTGAGGACTTGCTCGACTTTTTGATCGGCGGTTAATTGGGGAACGGACAGCGCGACGGCACGGTTAGCGACTGGCCGCTTGGCGCTGAAGCCGGAGGGTACCGCAAGCGTCACGCACAACAACGATACAAGTACGGCAGTGAAGCGCTGGTTCATTTCGGGGTTCCTGTGTTTCTAAACTCTACAGCAAAGCCATTAGTTTCGGTGCGTGGGATTAAAGGAAGTTCATCGCGCCGGTTGTTGGTACATAGCTAGTACATAGAAGGATAGGCGGCTTTCATCTCCAATGCCGTCGATTTCGCTTCCTCTATGTTCACCAGTTCGCCCTGATTCATGCCCGGACAGTACGCCGCCGCCTCGGCCCATGCTGTTTTATCCTCGATTAACTCGGGCCAATAAGGAAAAGCGCGACACTGAACAGGCTTTACAGCATGGATGGAGCATTGATTGTTCC
>CAXSIG010000051.1:2194-2692 GCA_964237255.1 uncultured Bryobacteraceae bacterium | reverse complement strand
AATCGAACACTTGTTGTCGCGATGAAAATGGCATTGGCGGTCCGGCGGTTTACGGAGACGAATCTGGGTGCGGGTCCTGATGCAGTGCAACTCTTCGAATGTTGCCGGATCGAGTCCGAGATACTGGGCGATTCGCGGAAGATCGCTTTTGGAAAGGTAAACTTCACCCTCCATTTGGCAACAAAGAGAGCAATTCGGCTGACAGGAGAAGCGAAGCGGGTCGACGGACGGAGTTACAGCGTGCAAAACGTTGAATCACCTGTAAGCGCGGTTCCGTAGGTGGACGACCCCAGCGGAAGCAGCACGAAATTGCAGTTCAAGGCGTTGGCAATCAGGTTGGCGTTGTTCAGGCGCACAGCATCTTGAAGCGGTTTTAGCTTCGTCTGCTGCTGCGGCGTAAGCTGGGCCTGCGCCATAGCAATTAATGAGTCGCCGCGGCTCGCTATATCTGCGTTGATCTTGTCCTTTTCAACATAGAGAACGCCCAATGTGAGGGGA
>CAXSIG010000051.1:0-2153 GCA_964237255.1 uncultured Bryobacteraceae bacterium | reverse complement strand
CGTTATAAGTGGCGCTTGCCTGTGCGACAGCCACGATCTGCGAATCGGAGAGAGACAGGTAGTCGCGAATCGAAACCGGGAACACCGGTGAGTTGCAAAAACCGGCGGAAGGCGCGGCGGGAATGATAGGAATGCGTCCGGCCGGGTCGTAGAGATAAGCCGCAGTGGGAATTTGTATAAAGGTTGGTGAGACGAACCAATAACTTGTTATTGGCTGCGCCAAATAGGCGCAACTTGCATCCTGAGCCAACGGGAGTAATTCAGCGGCTTGGACGAGACCTTGAACCAGCACCGATTGGGAAGGGCTGAATTGCGCGGCGACGGCCTTCTGAAGATCGGCTTGTCTCGCCACGGTTTCGCGGCGGCGATATTCCTGGTCTGCTGCAACTTTTCCAACAGCCGCGGGATCGGGAGACGGAGATTGCAGAAGGCCGGAGAGTTGGGAATCGAGCACGAATTCCTGACTATTTTGGAGTGACGAGTAGTTCCCGTAATCCGAAGTTAACTTCCCGATAGCTACAACCTGCGCTGGTGAAAGACTCAGATATTGCGTCAGGCTGGTCTGACCGAAGCAGGAGCATCCGGCAAACAGGAGAATCGTTAGTTTAATGGACACCCCGAGAAATACAATGTGGAAAAAGTGAAACTGCCTGGTGGATCCGCGATCAAGCGGCAGGTTTCCGCAAGCGAAAGGTAATTGGTCAGCGCAGACGTGTCTACCAAGCCCTGCAGTGCGGTCCGCTGTGCCGGAGTCAGCAATGCGCGAGCGGCAGCGCGTGCCGTTTTATCCGCCGCTGCGAGTTCTCCCGAAATTTCAGCGAGTTCGATGTAACGGACTCCCAGGGTGACAGGATCGAGAACCGGCTTCGCCAACTCATCGCGCAGTTCCACCTGGACATCCGCCGTTCGATTATTTTTCTGTATCAGCAAACTGTTATAGCCAGCTTGGAACGTCAGGATACTGGCAATCTCAGCGTCCGTGAGTGCCAGAAAATTGCGAATGGAAATGGGATATACCGGCGAGCAACCTGCGGTGGAGCGTGCGTCAAGAAGAACACCGGGGAGAAGGTACGAAAATTGGAACGGGCTGATGTTGACAATCCCAAAGATAGATGTAGGCTCTAATAAGGAAAGGCTATCCGCAAGGAAACCACATCTGGCGTCAGCTAAAAGGCTGGACTGAACAGCAGCAGTAGAAATCCGTTGTAGAAGTGTTGTCTGCGTGCTGGTCAGTTGCGCGGCGACCTTCATCCGGGTATCGGACTCCTGGGCCGCGATTTCCCGGTTAATCGACTCGATTTCCAGGTAGCGTTGACCGAGAGCCAAAGGGTCCGGAGCGGGCTTCGCGTTCTCCGCCTCAAGCTCCCTCTGCAAATCCGTGATACGACTGTTTTTCGGGGCGGTAAAACGATTCAGCGCGTTGTTTAATTGCTGAATCGAAGTAATCTGGACGTTTGTCAGTCCCAGATACTGCGCCAAGCTGGGTTGTTCCTGCGCTGCGGCAGCTCCGCACAAAAAGCAGAGAGCGAGAACGAGCCGCACTGCATCACTATACCCTAGCAACCGTTTGGCGGGATAGCCCGTCCATCCGATTGTTATAATTCGAAAAAGGACGTTTCTTTCCGATGGCTCAAAAACGGCGGTCCCTGCTGTTCCTTCCTTTATTTGTCCTGGTTTGCGCCCTATTGGGCGGATTTATCGGGCCGCATCTCGATATCGCGAGTGCCGCGACGGCCGCCGATGACGACGACGTAAAAACCAGTCTGAAAAGCTTTACGAAAGCTTACAACGTGGTGGAAGAGAATTTCGCCGACCCTGTAAACGCGGACAAAGCGATCTACAACGGCGCGATTCCGGGGATGCTACGCACGCTTGACCCGCACTCGAACTATTACGACACCCATACGTTCCAGATCATGCGCGAAGGGCAGCGCGGAAACTACTACGGCGTAGGGATGTTGCTGGGAACCCGAAACGGCAAGGCGACCGTGATGGAGCCGTTTAAAGGATCGCCCGCGTTCAATGCCGGAATTAAGCCGAACGATCACCTGGTCAGCATCAATGACAAGCTCACCAGCGCAATGGGCAGTACGGAAGTTGCGGACACTCTGAAAGGACCTCGCGGCACGCAGGTCAAGATGGAGATTCAGCGG
>CAXSIG010000050.1:3709-15360 GCA_964237255.1 uncultured Bryobacteraceae bacterium | reverse complement strand
CTAAGTTATTCATTCTATTCTGGCGGTGAGGGTGGGATTCGAACCCACGGAACCCTCGAAGGCTCAACGGTTTTCGAGACCGCCCGATTCAACCGCTCTCGCACCTCACCGCGACAGTCCTAGCTTCCCACAATTTGCGGTTCGCTGCCAATACCCTCGGGCCCTGTCAACAACTCGTTCCCTTCACGTTACTGGACTGCTATAAGCGGGTTGCCTCAAGCGGTCACCTCAGCATTGAATTTTTTTTTGTACCACATCGCCGGACTATGTGTGATCGAAGTACACCAACGCCTCATGCCTTCGCGACGCTTTTGTGCCGTAAGCGCGCCCAAGACCCGCTCCGGCTGGCCGCTACAAACCCCCGAAAGTTTGGAGCCATACGTTACGCTGAAAGTAGCTTATGAAATTCTCGGATTCGTTCTTCGCGTCCAAATTCGGGCTGTCCCAGTCGGATCTCGAATCTTATCTCGCGCTTGCACTGTCGCAGGGCGGCGATTACGCGGATATTTATTTCGAATACCTCGCCACCAGTATGATCGCTATCGATGAATCGATCGTGAAGACCGCCACCCAAGGTGTATCGCTCGGGGTAGGCGTTCGCGTCATTTCGGGCGAAAAAACCGGCTACGCCTATAGCGATGACTTAAGTCCCGAAAAAATTCGCAAGGCTGCGAAAGTCGCGGCTTATATTGCGTCCGGACCCGCTAAAGTCGACAAAGCGCCTCTTCATGAAGGTCGGAAGAGAAACCTGTATCCCGTTCTAACCGCCCCCAACGAAACCGGTTTTACGGAGCGTGTTGCTCTCGTCAAACGCGCCGAAAAGGCCGCCCGTGATTACGATTCCCGTGTCTTTCAAGTACAGTGCAGCTATGCCGATTCGCTTCGTCACATTCTTATCGCCAACACCGATGGCGTAATGAATTTTGACCGTCAACCGATGGCCCGCCTAAGTGTGTCCGCCTTGGCTCGCGAAAACGGAGGCGCTCCGCAAACCGGTCACGCGGGCGGGGGCGGACGCGTCGAGCTGGATTTCTTTCTCAATGAGAAGACACCGGAACATTTCGCGCGCGAGGCTGGTCGCCAAGCGGTCGTGCAACTTGGCGCGGTAAATGCCCCCGCCGGAGAATCCGTCGTAGTTCTCGGTCCTGGATGGCCCGGAGTCCTGCTCCATGAGGCCGTCGGCCATGGCTTGGAAGCCGACTTCAACCGCAAAGGCACGTCGGCTTTTTCCGGCCGAATCGGTCAGCAGGTCGCAAGCCCGCTGTGTACGGTTATCGATGACGGCACCATCGCAAACCGTCGCGGATCGCTGAACGTCGATGATGAGGGCAACGAAACACAGCGCAACGTGCTGATCGAAAACGGCATCCTGCGCGGTTACCTCCAGGACCAATTGTCCAGCCGCGTTACCGGCATCTCCGCCACGGGGAATGGCCGCCGCGAAAGCTACGAGCATGTTCCCATGCCCCGCATGACGAATACATTTATGCTCGCCGGAGAAAGCGATCCCGAGGAGATTATCCGTAGCGTTCCACGGGGCCTTTACTGCGCGAACTTCGGCGGTGGCCAGGTGGATATCACAAGTGGCAACTTCGTCTTCTCCGCGTCGGAAAGTTATTTAATCGAGAACGGCAAGCTGACCCGGCCGGTGAAGAATGCAACTCTCATCGGTAACGGACCTGAAGCCATGAAGTACGTTTCCATGGTGGGCAATGATCTGAAGTTGGATGAAGGCGTCGGCGTGTGCGGCAAAGAAGGGCAAAGCGTTCCAGTGGGCGTGGGAATTCCAACTGTTCGCATCGATCGTATGACGGTAGGCGGCACCGGGGCTGCGGCATGATTGATCTCGGGCGCGATGTCATTCGCCGCGCTCTAGCCAAGGGTGCGACCGATGCTGAGTGCACCATTTCCGAAGGAGATGAGTTTTCCGCAACCGTACGCTTGGGCGAGATCGAGCAGCTGAAAGAAGCGAGTTCCCGAGGTGCCGGCTTACGAATCCTGGTTGGCAAAAACACCGGTGCTCCCTATACTTCGGACCTGAGCTCCGAAGGCTTGGACCAAATGGTAGCGGCCGCACTTCAACTCGCGGAGATCACGACCGAGGATCCGTTTGCGGGCCTTGCCGATCCAGCTGAGTTCGGGTCACTGGCCGGCGATCTCAAGTTGTACTCGCCCGATATCGAAGCAGTGGAGCCGCCGAAGCGAATCGAAATCGCCAAGCGCGCCGAACATGCCGCGCTCTCTTTCGATTCCCGGATTACCAACTCGGAGGGAGCCGGTTTTGAGGCATACAAGGGCCACAAGGTCTTCGTAAACTCTCGTGGATTCGCCGGAGAATATCGTTCCAGTAGTTGTTCGGTGAGCGCCGTTCCCGTCGCGAAACTCGACGGCCAAATGGAACGCGATTACTGGTTTCACAGTGCCAGGAGTTTCGCGAAATTGGAAGACCCCGAAAGCATCGGACGTCGGGCCGCCGAAAGGACACTGCGACGTCTTGGTTCGAAGAAAGTGGAAACCCAGCGCGTGCCCGTAATTTTTGAGCCTCGGACAGCACGTTCTTTTGTCGGCAATATTTTCGAAGCTGTTGAAGGACGGGGAATTTATCGGCAGTCTTCGTTCCTGGCGACAAGCCTCGGGCAACGGATCGCCTCTAAGAATGTCACCGTCATTGACGACGGTACACTTCCCGGGTTGTTCGGCACGTCGCCGTTTGACTCCGAAGGAATTCCAACGCGCCGGACGCCGGTAATCGAGCAAGGCGTTCTGAAGAGTTATTTACTAAACACCTATGCCGCTCGTAAATTGGGCATGAAATCCACAGGGAACGCGTCGCGCGGAATTACCGGAAACGCCGGTGTAGGGCATGGTAACTTCTATCTCGAAGCCGGTAACCGTTCTACGGAAGAAATCATTCGTTCAATTAAGAATGGCTTCTACGTTACGGAACTGATTGGCTCAGGCGTTAATATCGCGACGGGCGACTACTCGCACGGCGCCGCGGGCATCTGGATTCGCGACGGAGAGTTGGCCTTCCCGGTTTCCGAAGTTACTGTCGCGGGTACGCTACAAAATATGCTGATGAATCTGGAAGCGGCCAATGACTTGGAATTTCGTGGTTCCGTTGCCAGCCCGACAATCTTATTTGGAGAGATGACGGTTGGCGGTCGCTAATAAGGTTCCCATTCTTCTCGGATCGCTGATGGCTGTCGGTCTTGGTGCTCTGGTGGTTCTTTATCCCAAGCCCAAACCGGCGGCGCAGCCTGTACTTACAGCGGAAGCGAAAGGTTACCTGGCTAAGCTCGCCTTGAGCGATGTGAACATGCAAGCCGCCGATAGCACGCTTAAACTATCGTTGCTTGAGATTACAGGCAAGATCGCTAACAACGGTTCGCGTTCCATTGACCAGGTCCAAGTCACATGTGTCTTTCACGAGCCAAATTTACAAATAATCAAACGCGAGCGAGTTACGGTAATCGGCTCGCGAAACGGCCCGCTGGAACCGGGCGCCACAAAGTCTTTTCGCTTGAACTTTGACGATGTGCCGGATGCATGGAACCAGACCCTTCCGGATCTAGTGATTGCGCAGATCTTATTCCGCTAAGATGGTGTCCATGAAATTACGACATCTGGTAATTGGCTTCGTTTTGACGCTTTCGCCTTGCTTCGTCTTTGGCCAGGCTCCAGCTAAGAAGGTGGAAAGCTCAAAAAAGGTTGCACCCGCGCAGCCGGTCGATCTAAATACCGCGTCGGCCGCGGAACTGACCGCCATCCCCGGAATTGGTGGCGCTACGGCAAAGAAGATTATGGCCGGCCGCCCTTACTCCTCGGTCGCAGACCTCAAGAAGACCGGCATCAGCGCTCAGCAAATTACCCAAATCTCGCCAAATTTGACGGTGAAAGTGCCTTCCGCGACAGCGACTACCACAACGCCCACCGGACCCAAGATGACGCCCTCCGCGCCCATGTCGCCGGCCGCCGGAACCCCGAAAGGGTCGGTTGCTACGCAACCCAAAGGCAATCAGCCCACGGTTCCATTTCAGGCTCCGCCTTCAGCGGGAATGGTTTGGGTAAACAAAGAAACGAAGGTCTATCACAAAGAAGGCGATCGCTGGTATGGCCGCACGAAGCAGGGCGCGTACATGAGCGAAGCCGACGCGACGAAGGCCGGCTATCACGATTCGAAAGAAAAGTAGTAAGAGACGAGTAACTACTTTCCGATACAGAACGTGCTGAAGATGCGGTTCAGTATATCGTCGGCCGTCGTGGCCCCAGTAACCGCATCGATTGGCGCAAGGGCGCTGTAAAGATCGATGAGCAGCATTTCGTGAGGTATGTTTTCCTCAATGGCGATTGCCGCTCGCTCCAGATAGTGAAGTGCCTCTTTTAACAGTGCTTCGTGACGAATGCTGGTGATGAAACCCTCGTCGTGTGCCGTCGCAGTTTCGGGTAAAATCGCCGACCGCAGTTCGTCAATGCCCTGCCCCGTTACCGCGCTTACGGGAATACCGGGACCTATCGCGCCAAGATCCGCTTTGTTTGTGACGGTGACGCTACGTCCGGAAACCCGGGCCAGAATCGCTTGGTCCTCCCTGTTAACAGGGCCATCCAGCACCACCACCGTGACATCCGCATCCGCCATCACCTGGTAAGTC
Source organism: uncultured Bryobacteraceae bacterium (assembly GCA_964237255.1). Lineage (GTDB taxonomy): Bacteria > Acidobacteriota > Terriglobia > Bryobacterales > Bryobacteraceae > JALYXI01. The sequence continues at coordinate 10,708 of CAXSIG010000050.1, read as the reverse complement.
CGGCCGACCCCTAATGTTTCTACAAGGTCTGTGCTCTCGCGAATGCCAGCCGTATCAACCAACTTCACGGGAATGCCGGCAATCGACGCAGTCTCGCTAATCGAGTCGCGCGTAGTTCCAGGGATATCCGTAACAATAGCCCTGTCCTGCTCCAACAGGCGATTGAACAAGCTGCTCTTGCCGACGTTGGGCCGTCCGACAATTGCCAACTGCAATCCTTCCCGCACCAGATTTCCGTAGGCAAAACTGTCGGCTAATTGGCGCACGCCTGCCGTAAGCGGAAGCAGCCGGCCAAGCAGTACGTCGTTCTGCGGAATGGAAATATCGTCTTCGGCGAAATCGATTCCGGCTTCTAGAAGGGCGACCAACTCCAGAAACAGATGTTTCAACGGAGCGATCCTCCGCGATATAGAACCTTCGATCTGCTGCGCCGCGACCTTGGCCTGATAGAGCGTCGTGGCATCGATCAGGTCCCGAACCGCTTCCGCTTGAGGCAGGTCGATTCGGCCGTTCACATAAGCGCGTAAAGTAAATTCGCCGGGCTCATAAAGGCGCGCGCCGCCTTGTACCGCCTGCTCTAAACAGTGCCGAAGCACCACCGGAGATCCATGACAACTGATCTCCACGACATCTTCGGCGGTGTAAGATTTAGGTGCGGCGAAGAGCGTGACCAGAACATGATCCACGCCGGAAGCAAGCGTGCCGCGCGAGACGCGCCAAGGTCGCAGTCTAACGCCGGGGACAACCGTCTCGGCAACGGAACGGGCGTTCTTACCTGAAATTCGGACGACGCCCAGGCCGGCCCTGCCGCTTGGGGTCGCGAGGGCGACGATCGTTTCGTTGAGATTCATTCGGTCTATCGCGCCGTTCCTGCCGTGGAGGAGGCGGAGGCTCCGGGAGACTTGCCATGCCGGCGGGATACACGATCACGTGCCGGTAAGCGCCCATGCCGGCGCTCTCGCTCCGCAGTTCCGTCTCGTTACGCAAGGCGATGTGGATCACGCGCCGCTCCCGGCTATTCATCGGGTTGAAGCGGAAGGGTTCGTTCGTATGCTTCACCTTCTCGGCCGCCGCTCCCGCGCTCATCCGCAGTTCCGCGATACGCAACATGCGGTAATCGTTCGCATCGAAGGAAAGTCGCGAGTGATCTTCCGACGGCATCCGAAGCGCTTCCATGGTGACGTGCTCCAGGGCAAGCAACAACTCCGCGCGGTTCATCAGCAGCAGTTCTACGTCGCTTCCCGAAAACTTCACCATCACTTCGGGATTCTCGATATCGGGGTTCGATGAATCGCCTTCCGCTAGATCGTAGGTAAGTTCGAATTTACCTTCCGCGATGATCAGGTCCAGGAACTGCTTAATCTTTGGGCCGATTTCTTCGACCGAATATTTCGTGTCCGTCACTGGTTACTTTTTCCGGGCGGTGATCTTGGGAACGGGGAGCGCTTCAGCGGGAGTCATGGTTTTGTTGAAGAACCACTGCTGCAGAATGCCCACCAGGTTGCCAGTGAGCCAGTATAACACCAGTCCGCTCGAGGCTTTCCAGAAGAAGAAGCCCATCATCAGCGGCATAAACTGCATCATCTTTTGCTGGGCCGGATCGCCGCCTGCCGCGGGCGTCATCTTCTGCATCACAAAGCCGGTGATGATGAGCAAAATCGGCAGAATGCGAATGGCCAGTTGTTCCGGTTGCGATAGATCGTGGACCCAGAACCAAGTGGCGCTGCGCATCTCGATCGAAACGGAAAGCACCTTGTAGAAGGCGAACAGGAACGGCATCTGGATCACCAGCGGTAAACAACCACCAACTGGGTTTGCGCCGTTGGCCTTGTACAGATCCATCGTCTCCTGGTTCTTTTGCTGCTGCCGGGGATCGCGCATCGGGATGTTCTTGTACTTCTCATTGATGACTGCAATCTGAGGTTGCAAGCGCTGCATCTTCTTCATCGATTTCATGTTCGTCAGCTTAAGTGGGAACAGAAGGATGTTGATGATGATCGTAATCAAAATGATCGACCAGCCGTAATTGTGAACATACTGATCGTTCAGGAAATGCAGAATCAGAAACAGCGGCTTCGCGATAATTGCGAACCACCCAAAGTCAACGATCGACTCTAACTTGGGATTTACTTTACGAAGCGTGTCTACGTCCTTTGGACCGATAAACAACGAATAACTGGAAGCTCCGACGCCACCGACCGCTGTCCCGATATAGGGCGTCTCTTCTTTCTCAAATGGGCTCGCGACCGTGTCGCTGAAAAGTGTGGTTTGGATCGCCCCGTTCGATTTCGGCAGGAACGCAGCGGTAAAGTACTGATCTTCCAAGCCGGCGAATGCAAAGGTGCCGTCGGTATTTCGTGGCCCTTCCTTGGCGGCTTTCACACCGTCGCGCTCTACTTTGCTTTCCGTTGAATCGTAGCGGATCGAAGTCTGCTGTGAACTGGCGTTCAACGCGGCGAAGTCGCCGAACCCCCCTCGCCACTGAATCAGATTTAATACCGGCGCTCCGTCCTGTGTTACTTCCGCGGAGACAGTGGAGACATAACTGTCCTTCTGAAACTCGAATACCTTGCGCGCGAATGTGTGGCCGTCTGAAAACTCGAAAGTCACCGCTGTTGGGCTCTCTCTAACGGAGAACAGCGCCTGATTCAGATCGGCGCTCGGTTTTTTATCGCGGAAAGTAAACGCAAAGGGATAGCCGGTTTTGGCGATCGCCGTCTGGTTTACCAACTCTAGGGGCTTCCCGTTTGCGTCCTTAAATTTCTTTAAACTCCAACTGCGCGCCACCGCACCCTTGTTCGAGAAGATCACATGATACAGGTCGGTATCGATGACGGTAGATTCCTCTTTGGCACCCGCCACTGCGTCCGCGGGAGGCGCCGTTACGGGAGGCGGAGCAACCGGCGCTACCGAACTCGTCGCCGCGGCTGGCTTCTTCGGAAACTCATTCACCGCCTGTTTCGGCGGCGCGGGAGGAGCGAATATCTTGTAAAAATACGGCGTGGCGAAAATAACGCCAAACACTAACACGAATGCAATCAGCATCCGGCCTTGCATAGGAAATTCTTGCTTCTCGTTATTCATGAGGAACGGGATCCACGCCCCCGCTGGAAAATGGATGGCAATGGCCCAAACGTTTCAGTCCAAGCCAAACTCCGCGCGCACCGAATCGCTCGACCGAACCCGCCATATAGTCGGAGCAAGTCGGATAGAATCGGCAGGCCGATGGCAGCCAGGGGGACACTACCAACTTGTATCCGCGCAAGATCATGAGCACTCCGCTTTGGAGCATCGTTGAAAAAGACGAGCGATCTCCCGTTCGAGTTCGGAAAACGGAGCACGGAGCGCAGCTTTCCGCGGATTGATCACGATCCACCACCGTTTGCCTTGCTCTCCCAAGCCTAGTTGCGCCAACTGTAGCCGAACGGCTTCCCGGAACCGACGGCGAAGCCGGTTACGGACGACGGAGTTGCCCAACGCGCGAGTAACGGTGAAACCGACGCGCGGTCCATCACCATCGGCGCTGCACAAATAGAATGCGGCAAAGAAAGGTACGGCGACGCGAGTTCCCGTGTCATAAACATTCCGAAAATCCTGTCTTCGAAGTATCCGGTTCTGTTTGGGAAAACGCTGGGGAGTACGTTCAGAGATTCTTACGCCTCGTCGCTGACGGTAAGCTTGTGTCTTCCACGTGCGCGGCGACGCGCCAGTACCGCGCGTCCGTCGGCGGTCTTCATGCGCGTTCGAAAACCATGCGTCTTCGCTCGGCGCCGGTTGTTCGGTTGAAAAGTACGTTTCGGCATTGTTCTAAAAGGAGATTATAGCAGTATGCGCGTACCAATGGCTTTTGGAAAAGATGGATTAGTGCTCGATCTGCCCGCCGGGTTCGATTATCGTGTGCTGGAAGCGCATGCCGCGCATCCGCTTTCCGAACCCCACGCGGAAGCGGAACGCGCCGTTCAGCCACTGATAACGCTAGCAAAAGGTAAGCGATCCGCGGCCATCTCAGTTTGCGACATCACCCGACCCGCTCCGAATCGCCTCGTACTCCCACCGATGTTAGCCATTCTGGAAGAAGCGGGAATCGAAGACATTACGATCCTGATTGCAACCGGTCTGCATCGGTTAGCCACGGCCGAAGAAATCGATGAGATCGTTGGGCCGGAGATCGCTCGAACCTATCAGATCGTCAATCACGACGCCCGCCAGCGCGATGAGCACACGTTTCTTGGCAACACGCGATCCGGAACGCCGGTGTACATCGACTCGCGGTTTATCGAAGCCGAACTGCACATCACCTTGGGATTTATCGAGCCACACTTGATGTTGGGATACTCCGGAGGCCGCAAGTTGATCGCTCCAGGACTCGCGGCGCAAGAAACGATTAAAGTTCTTCATAGCCCTCGTTTTATGCGTGACCCGCGTACTCGCGAAGGCTCGATCGAAGACAATCCACTGCATGAAGAATTGCTCGAAATTTCGCGCATGGCCGGTCATCACTTCCTTGTCGATGCCGCACTCAGCCGAGGCTCCGCGGATTACGGCCGCCGCGCGGTGTCTGCGTTGTTCTCCGGCCAGCCCGAAATTGCGCATGCCGAAGGAGTTCGCTATGTGTCGCGCATCATGCTTGAAACACTCGAAGAGCCTGCCGATGCCGTAATCACGACGGCCGCCGGTTATCCGCTCGATATGACGTTCTACCAAGCGGTGAAGGGCGTTACGGCGGCCCAGCACATCGTGAAGCCTGGCGGCCCCATCCTGCTGCTCGCCCAATGCAGTGAAGGTACGGGTGCGCCGGAGTTTCACCGGATGTGTACTGAAAACCCATCCGCACCTGCCTTTCTTCGTAAGCTGGATCGCGATCCCGTAGAAATCGATCAATGGCAATTGGAAAAGCTCGCCTTAGTTCAAGAACGTAACGAATTACTCTTCTATGTCCCTGGAGTAGCTAAGTCAGATAGAACCTCTTTATGGGGGCCATCATTCGATACCGTTCACGAAGCTGTTGCAGCGCTGGTTGAAAACTTACCCCGAAATGCCCGTATCGCTATCATTCCAGAGGGTCCTTACGTTCTTGCCAAGGCCGAAAACCTTGTCACTGAATTGGTGCAGGTGTGAAGAGTAGGTTAAATATAGAGAAAGGTTGATCGAAAAGGAGCGCTATATCGTCTGATAGATATAGGCCCTTTCATGCACCTTACCGAAGACTACACAATCAAGAACGGAATCGGCATTCGCATCGTGGGGCGGAAGACCTGTCAGGTGATCCGCAAACAGAAAGGCGAATGGACCGAAATCGGCCAGCAGTATGAACTGCCGGTCAACGAAGCGGAGCTAGCGATGGGATCGGTTGGGATCCCGGCCAGTGTGCTCGCGGTGGCGGTTCGCGCTTACGAACTGGATCATCCCAACTCGCGGCTGCGGCAAGTGCTGACCCGCAAAATCGCGCGCCCGCGTTTATTGCAGTCGATGGCCGTTAACGCTTAGCCGTCACTTGATCGAGATGACGGGCGCATTGCTCGCTGTGCCATTTACCGTCACGATAACTGGATAATCTCCCGCCGGCAACGCTGGCACGGTAATGTTCACCTGAGCCAGGCCAATCGAGCCTGGTGTCAGTCCAGCGAAACTCGGTATAACGGGTTGACCTCCAACTGTCACCATAACCGGTAGTGTGGCGCGGGACAGCGGTGTGTTCGGAGCCGGTTGTCCCGCGGGCACTAGATTATCTACCGCTCCAATTCCTGTTAGATAGATTGTCATGACACTCTGCGCGGCGGCAGGACTTGTCGGTCCGTTGATCGAGTTATCTTGATTCCGCGCTGCGGCTCGATTGATGCCATCCGGTACGTAGTATGGAATTCCCGGAGCTGCCGCCGCTATGTTCAGGCTGAGCGATGCGCTTGTTATCCCGTTAGTCGTTACGGTGAGTGTTGCCGGACCAATGGGAGTAGCAGGCGGAATTTGCACATTGATCTGGCCAGAACTGACGTAGTAAAGCGGGATCGCCTGACCGGCTAATTGCACAGACGTTCCCATGAGCGATGTGGGAAGAGAGCTTGTGAACGATGCCGTGCCGGATGCCAGGTTGGTTCCATAGAGCGAGACAAACGATCCGGGCGCGGCGCTAGTTGCCCCGGAAAAGCCATTTCCCGCCGACATCACTGCCGGTGCACTCGATAGAGCCGACCGCTTCCGTTGAATGAAGACCCCATAGCCGGTCGGCTGGTTATCCGTCCCAATCGTTGTGGTTAGCGTGTCACTCGCGGTATCAATCACGTTCACGCTTCCCGTGCCCCGATTGGCGACGTACACTTTCGCGCCGTCCGGTGTGAATGCGAGACCCATCGGGTTGCCGCCCACGGCGATGGTTTTAAGAACCGTGTTATCCGAAGTGCGGAGGACGGAGACTAGATTTGAAAAATTGCTTACGTAAGCTTTCGTTCCGTCCGGCGAGACAGCAACCGCCGAGATGCTAGAGCTCACTGGAACAAAGGTGCTAATGCTGTCCGTCGCCGTTTCCATGACGAACAATATTCCCTGACGGGTATCGGCTATATAAGCATGCGTGCCGTCCGGAGTAAAATCGAGGCCCAGCGGATCGATCAACGCGGCATTCAGCGAAGGCAAGGGCAGCGTTTTGGCAATCGTGTTCGAAGAAGTCGAAATGATCAGGACCGATCCAGTTGTGAAGCCGGCGCTCACCGTAGCATAAAGCTTGGTGCCATCGGGAGAAACAGCCAAACCATTTGTTCCGGCTGGCGATGTGATGGTCAGCTTTAACGCGTCGGCAGTCGCGTCGATCACGCCGATTCCGTTACCGAGCGCGACATAAGCCGTTCGGCCATCCGGCGTCCACGCAATCCAACCCGGAATTGCGCTGACCGGAATCGACTTGACCACCTGGTTTGTTGCCGGATCGATTACATCGACCGCCTTGGCATTGGCATTATCCGCGTATACTTTCGTGCCGTCCGGTGACACAGCGGCGGCACCCGA
>CAXSIG010000050.1:884-3699 GCA_964237255.1 uncultured Bryobacteraceae bacterium | reverse complement strand
CGCGCCACTACCTTGTTCGACGTAGTATCAATTACGGAAAGGCCCGAGCCGCCCACGTATGCATACTGAGCGGACAGCGGCGCTGCAGTAAGGAATAAGAACGCTGCAATCGGAAGCTTCATAGACTCTCCTAAACGTACTCTCGTCGAAACTGCGCCTTGGCACGATAAAGCAACACGCGCAAGTAGTCGCGGTCGACTCCGAATTTGCGGCAAATATGATCCTTGTCCCGCTCCTCGATAAACAAGGCTCGCAAGAGATCCCGGTCCTTGTGATCGAGCTTCTCTAGAGTCGCCCTCACCTTCCGGCGCGTTTCATCCGCGAAGACTTCTCCCTCCAGATCCACTTTCTCATCGGCTGGATCGTGCTTGTCTTCTTCCAACGGGCTTTCGCGCTTCCCCGCCCGGAAGTGTTCCAGCAACACGTAATTGCATGTTGCATTCACATACGCGCCAAGCTTCTCCGCGTCCCTCAGCGAGGTCTCTGAGCGAATATTCTTCAGTACGCGAAACAATGTTTCCTGCCGCAGATCATTCACGGCTTCGGAACCACGAAGCCGATTACGCAGCTTCAGCGTGAGCATTCGCCCGAAGTACTGGCTGAAGTGATTTTCCGTTTCGGGGTCGGCGGACCTCAAGCGGTTTATGTACGCTTCGTCAAACCGGTAGAGGTCCACCCGTCAACGTGCCGCTTAAGCCGCGGCGTGGAAGCGGGCTTCCACTTCCTTCCAGTTAACGACGTTCCACCAAGCGGCCATATAGTCCGGGCGCCGGTTCTGATATTTCAGATAGTAAGCGTGCTCCCAGACGTCAAGTCCAAGGACCGCGTGCTTACCATCCATAAGCGGATTATCCTGATTCGCCGACGAAATAATCTCCACCTTGGATCCATCTTTGATCAACCAAGCCCAACCCGACCCGAAGCGCCCTGCGCCTGCGGCATTGAATTTCTCTTTAAACTGATCGAAGCTTCCAAATGCGGCGAGAATCGCTTCCTGTACCGCACCCTCAGGCTTGCCGGGCGCTCCGGGAGTCATGATCTTCCAGAACATGGAATGGTTCATGTGACCGCCGCCGTTGTTGCGAACCGCGGCACAGTTGTTCTCCAACAGCTTCTCAATCGGCATGTTTGCCAAGTCCGGAGCGGACTCCAAAGCCTTGTTCAAATTCGTTACATACGCGGCGTGGTGCTTGCCATGGTGAATCTCCATGGTCTGTTTATCGATGTGTGGCTCAAGGGCCTCCGGAGCATACGGAAGCGGGGGAAGTGTAAATGGCATGACGCTCTCTACCTTACTACCCTTTCGAAGCCATCGGCGATACGGAACATCTTCTCTTCGTCGAAATGATTACAGAGTATCTGCAGGCCCACCGGCAGATTCTCCGAGGTCCGTCCACACGGAACGCTCATACACGGGATGCCGGCCAAGCTTCCCGTCACCGTATAAATATCCGACAGGTACATCTGCAACGGATCGTCCAGCTTTTCGCCACGCTTGAAAGCGGGAAACGGCGATACCGGTGCGACGATCGCATCCACCTGCGCGAACGCACGCTGGAAATCCTGAACGATCAAAGTTCGCACTTGTTGGGACTTCTTGTAATAGGCGTCGTAGTAACCATGGCTGAGTACATAAGTTCCCAGCATGATGCGCCGCTTTACTTCGGCGCCGAAGTTTTCACCGCGCGTGTTGCGGAACATCTGGCTCAACGTGTCCGAATGCGGGGAGCGGACGGTGTAGCGGACGCCATCGTAGCGCGCCAGATTGGAGCTTGCTTCCGCGGTGCTCAAGACATAGTACGTGTCGATCGCGTAATCGGTGGAGGGCAGGCTGATGTCCACAATCGTGCAACCTTCGCCACGCAATACTTCGATGGCGCGATGGATCAGGTCGACAGTCTCGCCCGTGGCGTCTTTAAAGTACTCCTTCGGCACGCCGATCTTCGTTCCTTTTAACTGGCCCGTCATGGATGCCGCGTAGTTGGGCACGGAAGCCGCAGCCGATGTCGCGTCGAGCGGATCGTGACCGGCAATGACTTCTAGCAACGTTGCCGCATCGCGAACCGTGCGGGCAAACGGACCGATGTGATCGAGCGAGCTGGCGAATGCAACCAATCCATATCGCGACACGCGACCGTACGTGGGTGTCACACCGACCGTGCCGCAGAACGACGCGGGTTGCCGGATTGAACCGCCGGTATCCGACCCGAGCGAAACCGTCGCCGTTCCCTGTGCCACGACAGCCGCGGACCCGCCGCTTGAGCCGCCTGGCACACGGTCCGTATCTACAGGATTGCGCACCGGCCCGAAGGCGCTGTTCTCATTCGACGATCCCATGGCGAATTCATCGCAGTTCGTTTTGCCGATGATGACGCCGTCCGCGAGTTCCAGGCGCGTGATGGCTGTCGCATCGTAGGGCGCGATGAAGTGTTCGAGCAACTTCGATCCACACGTGGTCCGAAGTCCCTTGGTCAGGATCACGTCTTTGACGGCGATTGGCACACCGGCAAGCGCACCGAGACTTTCGCCGTTCGCGATCTTGCGGTCTACAGCCTCAGCCTGCGCGAGCGCGCGTTCGTCAGAAAACGAAAGATACGCATTCGTTTCGCCGTTATTCTTCTTCGCGAAATTCAGCGCCTCAGTAGCAATCTCCGTAGCGCTCACTTTTCGCTGGCGGAGCAGTTCAGAAATTTCCGGAATGGTGAAAGAAGGCAAGTACATTAGCGCTCAATCACCAGCGGCACTTTGAAGTAACCGGGCGCGGACAGGGGCGCATTGGCCAGCGCAGCCTGACTGCCAAGCGGCTCACGCGGAA
>CAXSIG010000050.1:0-842 GCA_964237255.1 uncultured Bryobacteraceae bacterium | reverse complement strand
CTTCGGGAGCGTCCACCAGGATCTGCGTCATCGGCTCCACGCCTTCCGTAGAGATTTCGGCCAAACGGTCCATATGCCCCAAGATGTCGCCCAGATTGCGTACCAGTTGCGAAATCTCTTCGGCTGAGAGATTCAAGTTGGCGAGACCGGCTACGTACCGGACATCGTCTTCGGTGAGATTCATTCGTCTTCTCTCAATTATGCCGTCTCACGACGGCGCGCGGCCTTGTAAATTCGGCGCAGGCCGGGATCGCGGATGGCCTCGGCATCATCCAGATGGGCGTCCAAAAGCGGAGTGGAAACCGAGGCTCGCTGCGCTTCGCGACGGCGCGGGTAGACCTTGAATTCCAGGTCGTCGACCACTCCCGGTCCTACGTGTTTGGACAGGTTCGAAAGGATATGTCGCGACAGCCCGAACAGGTTGCGCTGCCAAAGATTGTCCTCCACCTCAATGACAAGCCGTTTGCCCACCATTCGCAACGCGCGCGCGTGAGCGGCCAGCCGTTTGCCGACGGCGCGCGGCCATGCCGCGAGTACGACTTGCTCCGCGCTGAGAGGAGATTCGGGAACGGCTAGGTTTCCGATGATCCGGCTGACACGTTCCATGCGCAGCCTCGAAGTTTAGCATGCTGCTCGGCAGCATACGGCCGCAAGTTAGGATGCAGGCGGAGCTTGGGCGTCGTGGCCGGTTTTGTCGGTGAAGTTTATCCATTGCGCTTGTTTTCGGAGCCGAGTTCGGGGTCGAGACGGCCCTGCATGGCGCGAGTCTTGCGGACGTATTTCTCGATTTCGGGGAGTGTCGAAACGAAGCCAAACTGAGCCGGGAAAAACGGGCGGTTCTG
>CAXSIG010000049.1:13038-15408 GCA_964237255.1 uncultured Bryobacteraceae bacterium | reverse complement strand
GTGAGTGGACCATCGGCGTTCTGTGCGGGCCGCATGGCGCGCCGGCTTATTTCACGGATGGTGACTTCGCGCGAGTTTTTGAAGCGCGTTGGACGGTGCACCATAACTCGGACCGCACCGGCATCCGGTTGATCGGTCCGAAACCGGAGTGGGCACGCAAGGACGGCGGAGGCGGGGCTGCATCCTTCGAACATCCATGACAACGCCTATGCCGTTGGGGCCGTGGACTTCACGGGTGACATGCCGGTGATTTTGGGACCGGATGGCCCAAGTCTGGGGGGCTTTGTTTGCCCGGTTGTCATTGTTGAGGCCGAGCGTTGGAAGATGGGTCAACTGAAGGCTGGCGATTCGGTTCACTTCCAACCTTTGACCTATCAGCAGGCTGTGGAATTGGAACCTGGTCGCGATTTGCCAAAGGAAGTTCAGCGTGATCCCGCAGTGCTTCGGGAAGCTCCCGGAGTGGTTTGTCGTGCGGATGGCGATCGCTATTTGTTGGTGGAGTACGGGCCGAACGTGTTGGACCTGAACCTGCGGATTCGTGTTCATGCATTACAGCAGGAACTCGCGCGCGCGGGCGTTCGCGACATTCTCGATGTGACGCCCGGCGTACGGTCTTTGCAGATCCACTATGGCGCATCGCTCCCGCGAGCAGAGTTGCTTGAAGTTCTGAACGAGTGCGAACGGCGGATTGGGGACCAGGACGATTTCGAGGTGCCGTCACGGACTGTGTACCTGCCGCTTTCCTGGGACGATCCGCAGACACAACTGGCGATCCGAAAGTACATGCAAAGCGTTCGGCCGGATGCGCCCTGGTGCCCGAGCAATCTGGAATTCATACGGCGGATTAACGGCTTGTCATCGATCGATGATGTCCATCGCATTGTGCACGACGCGAGTTACCTTGTACTTGGACTGGGCGACGTGTATCTCGGCGCTCCCGTCGCGACACCGGTCGACCCGCGCCATCGATTGGTGACGACCAAGTACAATCCGGCGCGAACGTGGACGCCTGAAAATGCGGTGGGGATTGGCGGCGCTTATCTTTGCGTGTACGGCATGGAAGGTCCCGGCGGATACCAGTTTGTTGGCCGCACTCTGCAGATGTGGAACACTTACCGGACCACTGCCGAGTTCGAGCCGGGCAAGCCGTGGCTGTTGCGGTTTTTCGACCAGATCCGCTTTTACCCGGTTACCGCGAATGAGTTGCTGGAGATTCGCGAGGAGTTTCCTTACGGCCGGTATCCGCTACGCATCGAACCGGCAACGTTTCGTTTGGACAGCTATAACCGCTTCTTGAAGGAAAATGCGGAGTCGACGGCACGTTTCAAACGGACCCAACAAGCAGCGTTTGTGGCCGAGCGGGAGCGCTGGGCGGCTGCTGGACAGGCAGAGTATATCGAACCACCGGACACTACAGGTAACTCCGGCGATAACTCGGATATACCGGAAGGATGCCGCGCCGTGTTGTCTCCGGTCACGGCTTCGGTGTGGAACATCGGCGTCGAACCGGGCGAGCGGGTTTGTGCGGGGCAGAAGCTGATTGTGCTGGAAGCGATGAAGACGGAGATCGCGGTAGTGTCGCCCGTGTCCGGAAGCGTGGCATCGATTTCGTGTCGTACGGGTGCAATGGTGAGCCCCGGCCAGCAACTAGCGGTGATTCGGGAGGCGACAACGTGACGAACGTAGAACGGATTGCAGCGGCCGTGGATCTTGTGGATGCTGAGCCCTTGCATCCGATTTGGATTTCGCGAGTCCCACGGGACAAGGTGCTGGAACGTGCGCGCCGGTTGGATGAAGGGACGCCGCAAGCGCTTACCGGTTTGACGTTCGCGGCGAAAGACAACATGGACCTGGCCGGTACGCCGACCACCGCGGGTTGCCCGGCTTATGCGTACACACCGGATGACACCGCGCCGGTGCTCCAAGCGCTCTTCGACGCGGGCGCGACGCTGCTGGGCAAGACGAACATGGACCAGTTCGCCACAGGCTTAACGGGAGCGCGATCGCCCTATGGGGCTTGTTCCAGCGTGTTTGACGAGCGGTATATTTCCGGCGGATCGAGTTCCGGGTCCGGCGTTGCCGTGGCGAAGGGGTTGGTCGATTTTTCGTTGGGGACCGATACCGCGGGCTCGGGGCGTGTACCGGCGGCCTTCAATGGTTTGATCGGCCTGAAGCCGACTCGCGGACTACTGAGCACGCGCGGCGTGGTTCCCGCCTGTCGCAGTCTGGACTGCGTTTCCATTTTTGCGAAAACTCCTGCAACGGCCTTGACCGTGTTCCGGGCCGCGCGACAATTCGACGCCCAGGATCCTTATTCGCGTACCGGGCAGCCCGGTCAAGGGGCGGCGCCATGGTCCGGTGGGCCGTTCC
>CAXSIG010000049.1:12481-13017 GCA_964237255.1 uncultured Bryobacteraceae bacterium | reverse complement strand
GAAATTGACTTTGCCGTATTCCGCAAAACGGCCGAATTGTTGTACGCGGGCCCTTGGGTAGCGGAGCGGCTAGCCGCGATCGAAAACTTTCTCGCGAGTCATGCGGCGGAGATGAATCCCGTGGTCCGAGACATCATTGCGGGTGGTAAGAAGTATTCCGCTGTGGACGCGTGGCGTGGAGAGTACGCGCTGAAAGCTTTGCGTCGCGAAGCCGAGCGCACGTGGAGCAAAGTGGACGTGTTAATGCTTCCGACTACCGGTACGATCTTCACGCATGAGCAAGTTGCCGCCGAGCCGGTGAAGCGTAACTCCGATCTTGGGTACTACACAAACTTCGTGAATCTGATGGACTTGGCGGCAGTTGCATTGCCCGCGGGTGTTCGCGAGAACGGGTTACCGTTTGGAATTTCCTTCGTCGGCCCCGCGTTCTCCGACGAAGCATTGCTCGCGCTTGCCGACCGGTACCTTGGCGCGGAGAAACTGCTCTCCGCGATGCGGCCGGGCTGTATTGAAGTCGCAGTAGTGGGGGCGCATCT
>CAXSIG010000049.1:5824-12471 GCA_964237255.1 uncultured Bryobacteraceae bacterium | reverse complement strand
GGCAGCCGCTAAATTGGCAACTCACATCGAGGTATGCACGGCTGATCCGGACTACGCGTACGGCGTCTCACTATCGGCTCTATGCGCTGGAGGGAACAAAGCCGTTGAAGCCGGGATTAGTAGCGGATCCGGGCTTTGCGGGGACAGGTATCGAGGTGGAAGTGTGGGCTGTGCCGGAAGATCGGTTCGGCAGTTTCGTCGCGGAGATTCCGCCGCCACTGGGGATCGGGAACGTGACTCTTGAGGATGGGTCGCCGGTGAAGTGTTTTATTTGCGAACCCTATGTACTGCGGTCCGCGAAGGAAGTAACTTCGTTCGGCGGTTGGCGGAAGTATTTGGCTTCGTTGTAAGAGAGCGACAGGAATCCCTTCATGAAGAAGTTTAGAAATGAATGGATTGTCGAACCGATCGCCGATCACCCGACCTTTTTTACAAAGGGAATGTTCGGCGGTCTTGCCGTCTACCTTTTCGAACGTCAGATGCTGGTGCTTGTGGAACCCACGAAATCGGGCCGATGGAATTGGCACGGAGTTTTGGTCTGTACGGACTACACACACCACCGTTCCCTCCAAAATGAGTTTCCCGCACTCACACCTCATGAGGTGTTACGAAAATGGCTGTTCATCGAATCCTCGCACGAAGACTTTGAATCCACCATGCAAGATGTGGCAACGCGGATCGCGAACAACGATTCCCGCTTTGGCATACTGCCAAATAGTCCGAGGCTGAGGAAACAATCTAAAGCGCAGGCTTAACTGCAAAATTGTCCATTACCGTTTGCCGCATCAGCGCCGGCGGCAGCAGTCCTTGTGCAAGAAGAAAGTCGTGAAAAGCTTGCGAATTGAATCGATTGCCCATCTTTGCTTCCACATCTTTGCGTAATTGAAGCAAGCGAATGAAACCGTAAAAGTAAGAGGTTGCCTGGCCGGGAGCGCGGAACGTGTAGCGCTCTACTTCTTCGTTTGCCATGGCATGGGAGAGAACCACATCGTCTCCAAGAACCTTAAAAGCCTGCTCCCGAGTGATCTTTCCCGATTGCAATTCCGGATCGAGGAAGGCACGCGCGGCGCGCATCAGGCGATGCTGCAGACTAATCAGTTGTCCTTCAAGCGGCATGTACGGGAACGTGATCCACTCTGAATACAATCCCCAGCCTTCCACGTTCGTACTGTTAAAAGCGAACAGCGCGCGGGCGTTGGAGACGCCGTGCTCCACCATCGAATCGAACTGCAACTCATGACCGGGACGTAATTCGTGCGCGGTCAAAGTCCACGATGCCGCCGCAAACGTGAAATCATCATACTGTTCCGTTTCGCCGTTCGCAGATGGTACACGCACAGGTAAGACGAACTCGCCCACTTCGCCATGGTTATTCAGCAGCGGCGGCGGCAGCATGTGGGGCGCAGGCTGGCGGGCATTTTCGGCGGCAGAGCCCAGCCTGATGCGCGCGGGTCGATCCGGAAGCGTAACCAGGTGCTCCCGGCGAATGATCGCCTCCACGTCCGCCAATCGTTGTTTGTAATGAGGCAGGATCTCTTCGCCGCTGAACTGCTCCTTCTTCAACTCCCGAATCACCTCGCGATAATCCGCGCTCCGTAGCTTCCGCTCTTTCGCGATCCGCTTGCCGATGTCGTTCATTTGAGCCTGCAAATCCGTGAAGGCCGCATGCGCTTGCCGCGCCAGATCCTCGGGCACGATATCGATTCCAAAATCACGCAGATTATGAGCGTAGAGTTCAGGCGGGAGTCGAAAATCGGTTCGGGAGCGCGGGAGGACTTCTTTCCGGACAAACGCTTGGTACTCTTCGGCCTGAGCTTTGAATCGAGCATAGGGAGCCTCGTAATCCTTCATCCCGTATTTCTCAAGCAGTGTGCCGATCCCGGTGATGAGGAACTTTTCGGTTTCCAGATCTTTCTCAACTTCGGGCCGCGATGGTCCCAGGAGCTTGGGATTTGCGAGCGCTTTGCGCATCTCATCTTCCGCAAGCTGCACCGCCGGCTGGTAACCCTCTTCCATTCCGGCGTAGCGCCGTAGCCGAATGACCGACGCGGCTCGGCGGTCACCCGACACCTGATTGTCAAGTAACGCGCAAGCCGCCATAAACCTGTCCCGCAATATTTTGATAAGGAAGCATCAGCTTCCGCTGCAATCGCTGGCCGAGCGCTTCATTATCCTCGGATTGAATCAGGATTTCGAGATCCTGCTTCACCAACGCATCCTTCTCCGCGGCTAACCGTTTACGCAATTCTGCCTGTGCACCGGCCATAGCTGCTTGATACCGTTCGCGATACCCAGGGCTACGGTCGGAGACTTGCGTATCGATACCTGTAACGCCAAATGCAGCAGCTTGTTCCGGCTGGAACTTGGCCATCACTTGGAGCAGCACCTGAGCGTTCTCATTGCTACGGGTGACCCAATCGGGCGCGGCGAACAAACTGAGCGAGAGAACCGTTAGTGCGGAAACCAAAAGCGTGGGACGCATACCGTTAGCGTACACTCGCCCGCCGGATGGCGACGCCCAAGTCTAGACTCGCCTCGTCGACGAAAATCGACAGTCACGAAAGTGATACAAAACGCTAATCCGAGTGAAATATTCGCTGGCTATTCTTGGGGGGATTTAACGCAACGAATTAAATCGAGGAGAGAAGTAATTCATTATGATGAACCTTCGGGTGCTGACTCTAAGCACCATGCTGACGTCCGTAGCCGTGTGCGCAACCATCACGGAGACGGAACTGAACGGCGGCGCAACCAACAACACTTTCGCAACGGCCCAAGCAATTCCCGGCGTCGCATTCACCAGTCCCGCTCCTACAGGTGTCTTCGGGAGCCCCCTTTCGGCGGTCACCATCAACGGCTTCGGAGGCGGCCAGGATGTCGACTTCTATTCTTTCCAGGCCCGCGGCCCAATTCAACTCAGCATCGCGGATAACCCGTTCACGTTTTCCACCATCGTCAGCCTGTTTAACAGCGTGGGACAACTGCTTGCCTACGACGATTCTTCAACTCCCCTAAAACCAGGCTCAGTGAGCACCAACGATTCGTTCGTGGGACTTTATACCCTACCCTCGCAGGGCACCTATTACGTCGCCGTCAGCAACGCGGGCGCTTCCATTCCGAATTATCCGGACACATCCAGCTGCACGGATTTCAACACTCTCACGCGTCCGGACGGCGGTTATGGCGGCCTTGCCACCACGGGCTGCGACAGTTCTTCCTCCGTGTTCAGCTTTGCGGGGACGCAACCCGCGGGATCGCTCTCCTACAGCCTGATCATTGCGCAAACGCCGGAGCCGGGAACGCTGTTTCTAGTCGCAATCGGCGCAACCGTCGTCTTCTTCCGGAAACAGTCCGCCAAACGACTGCGCGGCTTGAAAACGCTGTTGCTCGCCGTAGCGGCGTTATACATGGGAGTCGCCGCGAATGCCGCGGCACCTTCGTTGCCCACCACCACTCCCATCAAGCATCTGGTGGTCATCTTCAATGAAAACATTTCATACGACCACTACTTCGGAACGTATCCGAACGCATTGAACCTGGCCGGCGAGCCGGTCTTCACTCCGCTGCCGAACACGCCGTCGTCCAATAACTACCTGCAGAACCCGACGCTACTCACGGCCAATCCGAACTTCATGAACATCTCCGGGAACGGAGCGGCCGCAATCAATCCGTTCCGCTTGGGACCGGGACAGGCCAGGACCGCGGACCAGGGCCACTCCTACAAGCCCGAGCAGTTGTCATTCAACTTGGGTGCGATGAACCTGTTTCCGGCCTCTGTCGGCGTTGCGGGACCGCCCCCCACCACACCCGCTCAGGCTCTCACAAAAGGCCTCACGATGGCCTACTACGATGGCAACACGGTTACCGCTTTCTGGAATTATGCGCAACACTTTGCGATGAGCGACAACTCATTCAACACCGTGTTCGGACCTTCCACGCCGGGAGCCATTAATCTAATCTCGGGTCAAACCAACGGCATTACGGCTAATCGGAATGGCTTGTCGAATCTAATTGCCGATGGTTACGGCAATTACACCATGTATGGCGACGACGATCTCATCGGCGATGTCTGCTCTACCACCACAGGCACCACGGTGACGATGGCGGGGAAGAACATCGGCGATCTGTTGAACAACATCGGCGCTTCGTGGGGCTGGTTCCAGGGCGGCTTCGATCTGACACAGACGAATCCAAACGGCACCACGGGCTGCTCACGAAGTTCGAGCTCTGCAATCGTTCCTGCCTCGAAAGACTACATTCCTCATCACCAGCCATTCCAGTTCTATACCTCGACGGCCAATCCGACGCACGCGCGTCCCACCTCACCGATCACGATCGGCAAACAGGGCGACGCGGGTAATCATCAATACGACGTCAAGGACTTCTACACAGCGGTGCAAACCGGTAACATGCCGAACGTCAGCTTCCTGAAACCGCCGGCCTTTCAGAACGGCCACGCAAGCAATTCCGACCCGATTGATGAGCAGACGTTTTCCGTTCAGATCATCAATTTTCTTCAGACCCGTCCCGAGTGGTCCAGCACGGCCGTGATCATCGCGTATGACGATTCCGACGGTTGGTACGATCACGTAGCTGGGCCGACAGTTAACGGTTCCGCCACCACTCAGGATGCCTTGAACGGCGCCAACGTCTGCGGATCGGGCTCGGTGGTTGGGGCGACGGCTCTGCCGGGAGTTAGTCCCACTACGCTCCATGCACAAGGCCGCTGCGGTTATGGTCCAAGGCTGCCGCTGATCGTGATTTCCCCTATGCCAGGATCAACCACATCGACCATACGTTGACCGACCAAACCTCGATTCTTCGCTTCATCGAAGATAACTGGCTGAACCGAACACGGGTCGGCCAAGGCTCCTTCGACGCCATTGCCGGACCCATCGACAATCTATTCGATTTCAGCTTGCCCCTAGCGCCCAAGCTCTTTCTGGATGCCGCTACGGGTGTGCTTTTGCAGTAAGAACTGTTCGATTGTTCGAATTGATCGGCGCATCCCTACGGGCATGCGCCGATGTTTTTTGTGGAGGCTGTTATTGCGTTATTCGAGACGAAGATTTCTTAGCGCCGGTATCACATCGGGAGCCCTTGCAACTGGGGCCATGGCAAAGCTCCTGGCGCAGGAGCATCACCACGGGGGGCAACCTCCCGCTGTTCGTCCCATGCTGAAGACGGGCAATCTGGAACCTTTCGTAGACCGTCTGCCTGTCCCTCGGATCATTGCGACCCAAGGCGTTCGAACCGCGCCCGCATCTCGTGGCGCACGGGTTCCGTTCTATCGGCTTGCCGCGCGAGAAATTCGGGCCAAAGTGCATCGGGATATGGAGCCGACCCGGTTCTGGAGTTTTGGGAACGATTTTCCAGGACCATCGGTGGAAGTTTGGAAAGGGCAGCCAGTTCTCATCGAGTGGGCGAATGAGTTGCCGCGGACGCACTTTCTGCCTATCGATCATAACCTCCATGGCGCGGAAGCGAAGCTGCCGGAAGCGCGCTGCGTGGTGCATGTTCATGGCGCTCGCGTGCCGCCGGAAAGCGATGGCTATCCGGAGACTTGGTACGTGCCCGGCAAATCGCGAACGTCGTTCTATCCCAACGAACAGGATGCGGCGATGCTCTGGTATCACGATCACACCATGGGAATCAATCGGCTGAATGTTTTCGCCGGCCTGTTTGGTGCGTTCGTCGTGAGAGACGAAACAGAGACCGCGTTGCATCTGCCTTCCGGTGAATTTGAGATCCCGCTGATCCTGTGCGACCGGAGCTTCGACGAACAGTCGCAATTGAATTATCCGGTGTCAGTAAAAGCTGGAGCTCCGTGGGTGCCGGAGTTCGCAGGCGAGGTGGTGTTGGCAAACGGTAAGCTGCTTCCCTTTCTGGAGGTTCAAGCCGCGCCCTATCGCATTCGAATCTTGAACGCTTGTAATTCAAGATTCCTGAATCTGGCGCTTGGGGACGGGACCGACTTCGTACAGATCGGGTCAGATCAGGGTTTGTTGAGCGGTCCGGTGAGCAAGCCGTTCCTGAGCCTCGCGCCGGGCGAACGTGCCGATGTGATCATCGATTTCACAACCCACCAGCGAGCGAAAATCGCGTTAAAGAATGACGTGCTCGCCCTTGCTCAATTTCGCGTGAAACCGGGCACGGCAAAACGCAGCTTTGCTCTCCCTAGATCCCTGCGGAAAATTGTGAGGACCCACGAAGCGGAGGCCGTAAGAACCAGGGTTCTGAGCCTCGATGAAATTGTTAATGATTTCGGGGACGTGGAAGCGTCGTTACTGAACAACCAGCATTGGCACGATCCCGTAACGGAAAGACCTCGGATCGATACAACGGAGATTTGGTCCTTTGTGAATACAACGGACGACACGCATCCCATCCATCTGCATTTGGTGAGATTCCAAATTTTGGATCGCCGTCCATTCGATCTATACAACTACCAACTCAGTGGAAAAATCGACTACACCGCGTCGGCGCTTCCCCCCGAACCCGGTGAAGAAGGGTGGAAGGATACCGTACGCGCGTTTGCACAGATGGTGACGCGCATCATCGTCAAATTTGAGGGCTACAAAGGGCGCTATGTCTGGCACTGTCACATTCTGGAACATGAAGACAACGACATGATGCGGCCATACGAT
>CAXSIG010000049.1:4715-5814 GCA_964237255.1 uncultured Bryobacteraceae bacterium | reverse complement strand
GACGCGGAAAGCGACATGTTTGCGAACAGGACATCTGTTACCGCGCTTCTCTTAGCATTCGTTGCCTCGGCCCAAATTGTTTCGCCCACACCCTCGACGTTTCGCAATCCCGTCTTGCGCGCGGGCCCGGACCCCTGGGTTATCTTCCACGACGGGTTCTATTACCAGATGAACAGCACCGGCTCCAATCTTCTGATCCGCAAGACGAAGGATCTGACGCAATTGAACCGTGCCGAAAGAAGAGTGGTGTGGCGGCCTCCCGCAACGGGACCTTACTCCCATGAATTATGGGCTCCTGAGTTGCATTTCCTTCAAGGCAAATGGTTCCTCTACTTTGCCGCCGATGACGGTGACAATGACACGCATCGCCTTTGGGTGCTCGAAAACGATTCGCCGGATCCACTGTCGGACAACTGGCAGATGAAGGGGCAATTGAAGGATCGATCCGATGCGTGGGCTATCGATCCAACTGTTTTCGAAGATCGCGGAAACCTCTACCTGCTGTGGTCCGGCCGCAAACATAGCAAGCTGGACAGCCAAAGTATTTATATCGCTGCGATGTCAAATCCCTGGACGGTGGTAGGCGAGCGCGTTCGCCTTGCTTCACCCAAGTCCGCTTGGGAAAAGGTGGGCAATGACAATCCTGCGCACGTTGCCACTCTCGAAGGTCCCGAGATCCTGAAGCACGGTGACCGCATCTATCTCATCTATTCGGGAGGCGGCTGCTGGACGGACGGCTATGCGCTTGGAATGCTCACGGCGCAGGAAGGCAGTAATCCGATGGATCCGAAGTCCTGGAAGCGTTCTCCAGAGCCTATATTTTCCGGATCGGCCGAAGCGCACGCTTACGGCCCCGGTCACAACGGGTTCTTCCAATCACCGGACGGGACGCAGAATTGGATCATCTATCACGCCAATCCCGAGCCCGGACAAGGTTGCGGAAATTCCCGCTCCACGCGCATTCAGCCCTTCTCCTGGAACACCGATGGTTCGCCCAACTTCGGAGCGCCCGTACCAATGGGCGCAATGATTCCTAAGCCTTCAGGTACCTAAGCGTCAGACTTTGGTCGATGGACACGCAGTCCGGCTGCGCGGAGCC
>CAXSIG010000049.1:0-4705 GCA_964237255.1 uncultured Bryobacteraceae bacterium | reverse complement strand
AACTCCGGTGGCGATTGGCGCTACTGTTCCGAAACCGTCAGCGAAATAAGAGCGGCGCGAAGTCCCGCAAATGGCGGCGCCAGGTTTGCCATTCATGAGCCGTTCCCGGTGACTCCACAAATACCGTCTTTACTCCGGAAGCGTTAAGCGCGTCCACCGCGACCTTAATTCCGTCGTGTATTTGTTTCTCTTCCGTGCCCGCGCCCATCCAGAGCAGCTTCACTTTCTTGTTGAAGTCCGCCGCATTCGCAAGCGCGCCATCGTATGCCGTCTTCGGATCAAACCCCGCGTTGGACCCGGCGGGCATTTCCGCGCCGGCGCGAATGGGACCGCTGAATGAGCCGAGATATGAAAATCGGTCCAGGTGGTGAAGTCCGATTTGAAGTGTCTGCATACCACCCATCGATAGACCCGCCAGGGCTCGATGCTCGCGGTCGGGTACCGTTCGATAGCTGGCGTCGATGGCGGGAATCAAGTCGTTCAGGATAACGTCCCCGAATGTGTTGAATGCCTGTGCCATATCAGGTGGCGATGAACTGGAGCCGCTTCTTGCATAGCCTCGATCCATCACGACAATCATCGGCTTGGCCGCGTTCCCGGCAAACAGGTTGTCCAGGATGAAGTTCATATGGCCCTGACGCACCCAACCCGTTTCATCCTCTCCCGATCCGTGTTGCAGAATCAGCACCGGGAAACGAGTTGTGCCGCTAGCATCGTAGCTGGGCGGCGTATAAACATAAGCCCGACGCCATGCGCCAGTTACCTTGGAGAAGTACCACTTTTCCCGGATGTCCCCGTGCGGCACCTGTTTGGGTTCGTAGAACGCGGACTCCTCAGAGGGCACTTCGATGCCGCCTGTCTCCCGGCCGTAGCCGATATAGGTATGAGTTCCGGGATCGTTGACCTGCACAGCATCCACAACGAACCAATAGTAATGGAAGCCGGGAACAGCAGGTGGCGTGGTAACTCGCCAGATTCCGTCTTCGCCTTTCGTCATTGCGAACGGACCCTTACCTAGTCCATCACCACCCGCAACCCCTACTTTGGTCGCAGTCGGCGCCTTAAATGAAAACTCGATGCTTCTGTCAGCGCGGACGCGGGGACTTTGCGAATCCCTGACGTTTGTCGTTGCCGGTTGCGAGCCGGAGCCCTGTTGGGCGCTCATTGTTTTTGTCGTCTGAAGGAACGAGACACAAGTTAAAGCGATTGCAAGTGAATGGCGTGGCACTGTCGTCTACTATACTGATGCCTGAAAAACGTTCCAGAAAGCGTTTCGCAACGATTGGGGATGAAGCAAAGTTCCATCCCCTAGCGGGCTGAACAGACCCCAAACCATATTCAGCCCCGCCGGATTTGAAACTATTGAGCGCAGCGCCCTTGAAGAAACGCATCCAGCGGCGAAGATGTGGTCTTCATGATGTCCCTCAAGCAGCGCAAAGCTGCCGATTACGAGTGGTCTCGTCACTTTGTTGGTCGTCAAAGCGACTCCGTAAAATCGGTTTGGCGTCAGAGTACCCTGTTCGCTCATTGGAATCGTAATCTGCACTGGAAACATATCCAGGCCGCCTTGCAACAATGTCGAAAGCGCATCCATCGATCCGGCCAGGGAGAAAGGTTCTGCCGTGCCATCCCGCCGCGCTAGTCCGTTAAACAAATCGGTGACATACCTCGCAGACGTTATGCCGCTAAGGCTGACGCGAGGCACGGAATAGGAATATCCGAGTTTTCTGATATCTTGTAACTCGCCGACGCTCAAAGTAACTGGCTTTCCACTGGGATCGAAGAAGACAAATTGACGTTTGTGCCACGCATCGCGGTCCTGCGCGGGCATCCCGCTTATCAGACCCGCATAATTGTTTGACCAGTGCCACCACATCCGATCGATATTTCCGTGATGAGCGTAGAACAACGGGTCGGCGGCGGCGACTGCGAGATTGTTCATAACAGCCCCCACTCGGCCGTGAATTAGGTGATGGGGCCCAAGAGAGGCTCGCGATGTTTTTGAAGGACCACCCAGAAAGTTTAAATCCGAACTTAGCAACCAAGCTTGCGCGACGCACGGCGTAATTGGATAAGGATTGTTCTGGATGGGGCGCAGTGGGTTACAACCGCTTACCGGCGCATCCGGAAGGTGGCGAAATTCATCGGGAAGCAATTTCTTTGGGCTATCGTGTTCCTCCCAATCCCACACCGGGAGCCGGAAAGTGGGACGGATGATACTGCGGAGAATTAGCTCATGAAAGTAAAGAAAAGCTCTGTGCCAAGGCAGGAAAAACCAATTCGCATGAATGTCGTCGGCCGACATATAGTAACCGTGTAGGGCCGCTTGCCAGACAAGACTCGTAGGGTCGCTGGGGCTCCGCTGAGCGAGCGTCCGATAAGCGAGGGCAAGCTCATCCCATTCCCATTTTTTCCAGGAGCGAAAAGAACGGCGGGTAACGACATCCGTTTCCGCTAGCCGAAACGCGGGCTGTTGGCCATTAATATATCCGGCAATTTTCGAGGCGTCGGGCGTGGGCGCGAGTACACACGGTCCCTGCCCTCTTATGAGATCGGCAAACGGAAACCAGGCGGCAGCACCGACGGCCACCGCCCTCCGTCTGCTGATCATGGAATGCTTTTGAGTTCGGCGGCAATCGCCGACTGCTCCACGTCGTCCGGGCAACTGCCTCCGCCGCTATAGCGGGCAACTTCGTTCGCAATGTTAGAGGAATCGCTGGTAACGTACTTTTTGCCATCAGCGCCGGTTGTCAAGATGTTTGCGATGCCGGTCCATTTTCCATACGTTACTTCATTATCAAAGTCCGCACCTGTTATGTTGAGTAACGGGATCAATTCAGCTTTTAGCTTGTCCTTAAAATCTTGTTCGCTATCGGCTCCATCAACCTTAGACCGTAGTTCTGATTTGACAGAGAGGAACAGGAAGGTGGCGAACTTGTCACCCTGAGTAATTGGCATGTTTAGTTTCTCCTTAGGGGTAATCTAACATCTGACTTAGCGTCAACAGCGGTGGAAAATTAGGTGCGAAGATTTTATGCTCTATTGACTGTTGGATCGCCCAGCGCAAGAACCCGGGACCGGTAACATTCGCCTGATACCAATATCTGCCGGGATTTGCGAGCAGTCCCGATATCAGACTACGCGCGGGTTCCAACGCACCGGCCGCAAGCAGTGCTCGGACTTTGTATTGCGGCCATTCATCGACCGTCATTGGCGGAGGGCAACTTGCCAAGACCCTTACAGCATCGCGGGCTCGACCTTTGCCAAGAAGTATCTCCGCTTCGAGTCGCTGCTGCCAATGACGTATGCATGGAGTGGCGAGTAACAATTTTCCTTTCGACGACGAGGGCGATTCCAACCGCTCGCAAGACCGGGCCAAAGACGCTTCACCCGCCTGCGCCAGCAGACAACCAATCTGAAGCGTAGCCAGCGCGCCGGGTTTTGCATCGAGCAACAACTTGCACTCTTCAACTGCCTTGCCGTTACGCTTCTCTAACAAATGCAATCGAATCGACAATAGCTTGTTGGCCAGAATGTATGACGGAAGAGAAGTATCGATCGCCCGCCGAATTCCCAAATCGGCGGCGGCTCTCGCTTCCTGCCAGTCCCCCCGTTCCGCCGACAGACAGGAACGGAATGCATAAGCCTTGCATTGGTACGGAGCCGAGCCCCCGGTTTGCATCCTGCCAATTGCCTTTACTACTCCGTCGATGTCGTACAGTCCGAAGGCGATGGCGCTTAGCGTCTGATCCGTCTCGTCGCCGGGAGCTAACCCGGCGCAGGCTTTCGTTGCCTCCGCCAATCGGCCCGCCTCCAAAAGCGCCATAGCGGCGCCCTGACGAATCGCGTTGTTTGCCGGATCCAGCTTAGCGGCGGCTTGACGAAGACTCCACGCCTCCTCAACCCGCCCCAACCGCATCAGGGAAGTTGCTCTATAGAAAAGGGGCAGCGCGTCGTTCTTATATTGATTTGCCCAATCGAAGAACAGCATCTCAGCCTTGTCATCCTGACCCGTATCCTGATAGTAATTGCCGCGAATCCGCAACGATTCACGATCCTTCAAGTTGCGCCGATCCATCAGAGCAACACCCAGTTGCTGATATTCCAGACCTTCGTCGTCATGCCCCATGGAGACAAGCCGGTCGCCCAATCGCGCCGCCGCCAATGCAAAATTCGGGTCGAGCGTGAGAGCGGTCTTCAATCCGCGAATTGCTTCCGCGGCGCGGGAACCCTGGGGACCATCTCTCCACATCGCATCGGCTTTCAAGAACTCTTGAAGCGCGCGCCAATTCTCGGTAGTCAGTTCCTCCGGTGGATAGGTGTGGTCAGCGAGTTCTGTCGCCGTCTCGCGGAGAGCGGTCCTAAGCCAAACACTCACATCCCTGGTAAGGCCTACTAGCGCATCTTCGTTGCGAGCTCGGAAATCCTTGGATATCGATTTCCACGAATACTCGGGGCCGGTGCGTACCTCCTGCAGTTCCACTTCTAGCTTGTAATCGTCGGCGGGACGGCTGATGCTGCTGAACACCAGGAACCGCGCTCCTGCGAACAAGGCTGCGTTGCGTGCCTCAATCGCCTGAAATCCAGGCCCCAGAGACGCTGTCTTCTCAGCCCCGACAATCTTCACATGCGCCGATTGCCGGAGTTGCGTCTGCAAAAGATAGTCGAGCGCCGCGGACATCGTAAATCCGGCAAATGTCTTTAT
>CAXSIG010000048.1:0-15432 GCA_964237255.1 uncultured Bryobacteraceae bacterium | reverse complement strand
GTCAGGATGTAGCCGTCTGAACTGATAATCACTCCGGAGCCGAGGCCGCCTTCGCGATGCGACTGAGGCGGTTGCATGCCTCGGCCGCCACGCATGCTGTTCCCGAAGAACTGCCGGAACATATCGTTTGGGTCACCGGCTTGGCCTTCGAACCCACCGGCGGTCTTCACGATCTTCGAAGCCGAGATTTTCACCACGGCCGGCATGGCGGCCTTTGCCGCGGATGACATGGTTACTCGTGCCGAGCCTTCATTCGGATCGGCAAGTTTCAGGTGGACATGCGCAGCATCAATGGCCGCGTGAGCTGCAATCAGCCCTCCGCCGAGAACGAGGACGGCGGCGGCGATTTGAAGTCTGAAGGGCTTTCTGTGCAAAAACGAAAATGGTTTCAAGGGAATCTCCTTTGGAATTTCGGCGTTTCTCTGCGCCTGATAGAGAGACGCCTCCCGCGTGGAGCGGGTGCATCCCGGCGAGTCGGTATAGTTTCGCCGGAGAGTGGGTATGGTTTAGGAGATCAAACCTTTTCGGACAGCGTACAGAATGAGTTCCGGCATACCGCGCAGGTTCAGCTTCTGCATCAGATTTGCCCGGTGGGTCTCCACGGTATAGACACTCAGGTTGAGCAGGGTGGCCACTTCCTTGCTCGAATTCCCTTCCGCTACAAGCTGGAGAATCTCACGCTCACGCGCGGAAAGCAGATCGAAAGAATCCTCCGCGCCGGAACGGGAAAGCTTCCTCATGTAGTCGTCCAGCAGAACCTTGCTGACGGCTGGACTGAAGAAGGATTTTCCTTCATTCACGGCCAGAATCGCGCGCGCGAGGTCCGCTTCAGCCGAGTCTTTGAGCAGGTAAGCGCGCGCTCCCGCTTTCAGCGCGCGCAGCACATAGCTCTCATCGGAGTGCATGCTCAGCATCACGATGGCAGCTTCCGGGTGCGCCGCCGTAATCTGGCCCGCCGCCTCGACGCCGTTTAAGCGCGGCATCCCGACATCCATGACGGCGACATCGGGATGCAGGGAGTTGAAGAGATTCACAGCCTCTCTGCCGTCGTCGGCCTCGCCTACCACATCAAACCGCTCACTCTGCTGCAGGAGTATCCGCAGTCCGGATCGCATCAGTTTGTGATCATCCGCCAGCAATACCCGGATCGGCTTCATGCGAGAGGCAAGTTCGCTACGATACTGGTCCCCGAACCTGGCGCCGATTCAACCGACAACTGACCATGGAGCAGCCGAAGCCGTTCCTTCATACCCAGAAGGCCGAGACCGGAATTGCGATTCGGGTCGAAACCCTTGCCATCGTCCCGGACCGTCAAGTCAATCCGCTGCCGATCCTGGCGTAGCGTCACCCATGCGTGGCGGGCTCCGGAATGCTTGGCGACATTGTTAAGCGCTTCCTGGACCAGACGATAGAGGCAAACCTTCACCTCTTCTCCTAAATCGGACTGGATCTCCGGAGCATCTACCTCGACTTCGACCGGGGTTCTGCGAGACACCTCTCGTGCCTGCCACTCGATGGCTGCGATCAGGCCTAGATCGTCAAGCATGGAAGGGCGCAGGAGAAGAGCCATGTTCCGGACAGAGTTGACGGACAGCTCGGCGGATGAGCGAATATTCCCGATGATGGCCCGCAACGTCTCGTTCTCCGCGGGGACCAATGTGGCTAGTCTCCCTAGATCGACAAGCAGAGATCCAAGCGATTGTCCAACTTCGTCATGCAGTTCTCGTGAGATGGCTTGGCGTTCCACTTCCTGAGATTCCATGAGGCGAGCGGACAGTTGAGCTTGCACCGCGTGGTTCTGGGACAACTCCGAGTAACGTCTTTGAATCTCGCGTTGTTGGATCGCGATCATGACGAAGGAACCGACCGCGATGATCAATGCGCAACCAAGCAGGATGAAAAGCAATCGTTTCGTCCTTGCACGCAGCAGGGTGAAGTCTGCCAGCAAGGAAGAATTAGCGGCACGTAACTGTCCCGTGTTCCAGGAAACAATTTCTTCAGCCGCAGCGATTGCTTTGCGCTGACCAGGAAGAGTTTCCGAATTCAGTACCAGCTGAATCCGCTTTGCATCGCGCAGGTCCAGCAGCGAGGTTGAGCTGCGATCCTG
The DNA here is from genome assembly GCA_964237255.1 of uncultured Bryobacteraceae bacterium. Classification (GTDB taxonomy): domain Bacteria; phylum Acidobacteriota; class Terriglobia; order Bryobacterales; family Bryobacteraceae; genus JALYXI01. The sequence continues at coordinate 13,325 of CAXSIG010000048.1, read as the reverse complement.
ATCCTCGATGATCGCCTGGAGCGTCTCGACCAACTTCTGCTCATCCGGTTTGCGAACGCTTGGGTATTGTTTCAATTCCGTTTCCATCTGCCGAAACATCTCTTTGGCTTTGGAAAACGGGCTGCCATCCGCGACTACAAACTGCTCAGCCAAGTTCCCGAAGATGGTCAATTTCGACTGGACTTGCACGATGGGTTCGGTTCGCGCCAAGAAATCGCGCCGTAATCCTTCCTCCCGGTCGTGCATTTCGCGTAAGGTCGAGAGAGCGTTCCAGCCTGTGCCCAGCAAAATCACCAAGAGCGCTCCGAACGAAACACCCAGAAATGTGCGGAGGGTACGGCCAGGGTAAGCGGACTTTCCAGCGCTTTGGAGCGTGGGCTGCACTGTTCCAAGCTTACAGAACGAAATTCGAGAGAAGCCCAATGCCGCCTGGTTTCTTCTCAGTTGGGTTGAAAGAAGCTATGTAATCCGTCGTCTTTTCGGCTACTGAGGCGCCGTTCGGAGTTTTTCCAGACTAACGGAGTCCTGGTTCGATGTCAGCCGATCAATCTCAGCGGCGCGTCCGATAATGCGGCGGGCGTAGTCGGCGACCATTTGTACACCCGCTGCGTAATGTGCATTAGGATTATCCGGACCGCCGTTGTACGCGCCGGCGGCGAGAGAAACATCGCCGTGAAACCGGTCCAGGAGGTCTCGAAGAAGCAGGCCGGAATAGGTGGTCAAAACATCATTATCGACAGCATTGATATCGAAATTTGCCGGCGGGCGCAGCCGTTCTGGCAAGGCCCGGTAATCGCGTTGATCTCGGCCGTAAAGCTGGTACGCATAGCGGAGCGATTCCCTTGTGATCTGCCAGACTCCTCTCGAATCGTTCTGAACAAGCACCCGTCCGTGTCTCCGCCGGATCACAACGTCGCCCGGTTCAGCCCGCGGCTTCCACCTTGTGTTCTCTAAATCGCCGGCAACATTCATATAGTTGTTTTCCATTGCTCCGATGCCGAGAAACAAGTCCAGCGGAATCGAATAGAAGCGAGCTACGGCGATGATATCGGCAGCCAATCGGCTTGCTGCGTTTCGTGTGAGGGGTGAGGGTACAGGATCGATGGCCCTGGCAATCCGGGGGTCGGTCTGCGACTTGAATCGAATGAAGCGTCGAACATAGCCCTGCAATTCCGAAGCGTGTAACGTTCTTAGACATCGGGTAGCAGGTCCGTTATAAGCGGCCACAAACACAGCTGTTTCTTTGCGTCGAGCCGCGACGATCTGGGGCGTGACCCAATGAAATTGCAGATTTGAGGCTAAACGCTGGGCCATGAGTTGGCCGAGGATGTTCAGCCCTTCGATGAAATCCGGTGGAAGTTGGACGAGTACTCGATACGTTGGTTTGTCGCCTCCTTCCTCCGAGACCAGCATCAGGGTTCTGCCGGAAAGAAGGGGTTGACCCCGGTAATAGTCGAACATCAAGAAGGCGAAAAGAGCATCATCGAATTGGGCCAGTTCGCCAATGAGCAGGAGCTGAGGTATATAGAGCCGCGTGCCCGAGGTGGAAACCGATACGGCCTCCGCTACTCCAGGTACTCGCAGAGGAATTTGCCGAGGCCAATAATGGACGATACGTTCAAGAATCCCTGCCGCGAATAACGCGAGGGCAGTCACTGCGGCATAAGTTTGAAATCGGTTACGCGGGTTCAAGTGCGCTTTCCCGTAGCGTGCCAAATGACAGCGTTCAGTTCGCCGCCGACAACCAAGGCAGCTCCCGAGACATAAAGCCAGAAGAGCAGTGCCATGACCCCGCCTAGCGATCCATACGAGTGGCTCAAAGGCCCGAATGCCTGGAGATACGTGCGTAATCCGTAAGAGGCTATTAGCCAGGATCCCATCGCAAGAACTGCGCCGGGCAAAACACCCTCCCAACGTTTCCGGCCTAAATTCGGCCCGAAACTGTAGATCAGTAGCAGTGACGCGAAAAGCAGGGCGAATGAAACCACCCACCGCACAACGCCGGACAGCAGCGAGAACGCACGCAATACAGGCACTCGTTCGACGAGGATGCGGGCAAGTGTGTCACTTGCTAAAAGAAAAGCCAGAGCAAGGGCCAACATGCAACCGAGTGCCAGCGTGAGCATAATGGCAACGAATCGGCGATGTCCCCAGGAACGATTTCTTGGCACTTCAAAAGCCACATTCAGAGCTTCGATCAAAGCCATCAAACCCGACGACGCGGTCCAGAGCGACGCCGCGGCTCCCACGGAAATCTTTCCCCCGCTTGAGGTTGAGGCGAGTTGCTCCAACCATTCGAGCAGCACCTGAAACGCGGATGGAGGCATGATTCGATCCAGGTAATTGAGCAGGGCGATGTAGGTGGAAGTTTCCGAAGCTACCAGAAAGCCGATCAAGTTGGCCAGTACCACCAGCAAAGGGAAGAAGGCAACAAGAAAGTAAAACGACAGCAGAGCGGCCCGGTCGGCAATCTTATGAGCGACGCAACGGTGAACCAGCCGCTTGAGCAACTCTTTCCATGGAAGACCGCCCCAGCTCCAAATTATGACCGAGTATTGGCCCATGTATCGTCTTTCGCGAACATTAGGTTTACGATAGCTCGCTAGCCCGGATCAAGACGCAGGTCAACGGGCGTGTCATCCTCATGCTGGAAGCAAGAATGTGAGCAACACGTTTTCAAAATTCTTCGACGGCGTGAAGACTTGGGGGCGCCGATGAGCGGTCCAGCGCTAATCTCGCTGCTTCTCACGTTGACGGCTCTCTTCGCTTACGTGAACCACAGAGTGATTCGACTGCCCCCCACAGTGGGCACCATGGGATCGTCACTACTCTTCTCCTTGATTCTTATTGCCTTGGGAGAACTTGGCCTCCCGTTCCGGTCATGGGCCGTCTCCATGGTGTCCGACGTGGATTTCAGTCAAACACTTCTGGAGGGGATGCTCAGTTTTCTCCTGTTCGCGGGCGCCTTGAATGTAAATCTCGATTCTTTAAGAAACCAAACAGCAGCCGTCGCCATTCTTGCGACAGCCGGTGTTCTGATTTCCACGTTCTTGATCGGGATTGCAAGCTGGTTTCTGTTTCAGGGGCTTGGAATGAAATTACCGCTGGTAGCGTGTTTGACCTTGGGAGCGCTAATTTCGCCAACCGATCCAATCGCCGTCATGGGACTTCTCAAACAATCCAAAGCGCCGGCATCGCTCGCGACAAAGATCGCGGGAGAGTCTCTCTTCAACGATGGCGTAGGCATTGTAGTATTCGTAATCTTGAGCCGCCTGGTCATGAGAGGGGGAAACACTTTCAACTGGCAGGAAACGGGTTGGCTGCTTCTGGAGCAAGTAGGCGGCGGGCTCGGGATCGGATTGCTGCTCGGCGGTCTTTGCTTCCTGATGCTGCGAAGCGTTAACAACTACCAGGTGGAGGTGATGCTCACGCTGGCTCTGGTCAGTGGGGGATATCAGTTGGCCTCGGCGCTTCACGCAAGTGGTCCCTTGGCAATTGTCGCGGCGGGATTGCTGATCGGCAACTATGGCAGGAGCCTCGCTATGTCAGATATTACTCGCGAGAACCTCGACCGCTTCTGGGAACTTCTGGATGAAATTCTGAACGGAATTCTGTTTGTCCTTATCGGTCTGGAGGTGCTGTTGCTGAAACTGGAAACCCGATTTCTGTTGGCGGCTTTGCTGATGATTCCCGTGGTGCTCGCTTCGCGATTCGTAAGTCTTGGGTTGCCCGCCGCCTTACTCCATCTCTTGAAGCGGGAAGGGTTACCTCTGACGGTTCTTACGTGGGGTGGGTTGCGGGGCGGCATCTCCATCGCGCTCGCGTTAGCGCTTCCAACCGGTAAATACCACAATCTTCTGCTGGTCACTACCTATGGAGTAGTCGCATTCTCCATTCTTGTTCAGGCAACCACCATGCCGTGGGTTCTCAAAAGGTTGCCACCCCAATCCGAGGAAAACGTCTAGCGCTCAACCTGGAAGAGACCGATCGTATCCGCTTTTTGCAGCGCCGCATACGTGACAGGGTCGTCAGCGGGAAGTTGGCCGAGGTCGATGTCCTCATGGTGATAGTCGCGAATTAAAACGAGGCTGTCTTCCAGCACGGCCATCATTCCGAGACCGAGCAGATCAACTTTGATTAGCCCCATGTCGGCGCAATCTTCCTTGTCCCATTGAATGACGACACGGCCCGGCATGGAAGACGGTTCCAGGGGCACCACTGAATCAAGCTGACCCTGGCAGATCACCATTCCACATGAATGCTGGCCCAGATGACGCGGCATGTCCTGAATGCCGACAACAAGCTCAAGGAACTTGCGGATTTTGGGATGTTTTAAATCGAGACCGGCTTCCTTGAAGTGCTTATCGGTGGTCTCGTCAGGATCATGCCATCCCCACCCAGGCATCAGGCCGGAGACACGACCGAGCGTTTCCGTTTCGAAGCCCATCACCTTACCCACTTCACGCGCAGCCGACCTGCCACGATATGTGATCACGTTCGCTGTCATCGCGGCCCCTCGCTCGCCGTACTGTTTATAGACGTGCTGGATGACTCGCTCGCGTCGCTCCCCCGAGGGGAGATCAGATCGATGTCGGGCCACTCCCCGCGTTCTTCCGAAAGAAATCTTTCGAATAGCAAACCCATTGCGATTGGATCAACGGAAGTGATTCCGAGCGCGTAGCAAACAGCGCTATTTGCCGCGGAGCCGCGCCCCTGGACCAGGATGCCTTCCGCACGGCAGAAGTTCACAATGTCCCAGACAATCAGGAAGTAACCGTCGAGCTTCAACTTGCCGATCACATTTAGTTCGCGTTCCAATTGGGACCGAGCGGACTTGTACGCGGACCCGTACCGTTTCTGCGCTCCTTCGCGCGTTTTTTCCCGGAGAAACTCGTTGGCAGTTTGCCCGTGTGGCAGAGGGTACTTCGGGAACTCGTACCCTAGGTCGGTCATCTCGAATCGAAGCTGTTCGGAGACTGCAATTGTGTAGTCGATGGCTTCCGGAAGGTCACGAAAAATCTGAATCATCTCTTCCGGGGACTTCAAATGCCGTTCGCTATTTCGCTGGAGGAGTTGGCCTGCGGACGCAAGTGTCTCCTTTAGATGCAGACAGGTGAACACGTCGAGTATCTGGCGCTGAGCAGGCTGAACGTAGGCGGGGCCATTCGTGGCAATCAGCGGCAGCCTGGCACTTCGGGCAAGCGAAATGGCGACTTGATTTCGTACCTCTTGATGGCGTTGGAAATGCCGCTGCAGCTCCACAAAGACGTTTCCTTGTCCAAAGACCGTGCTCAGCTGATTCAGGCAGGCACCTCCGCGCTCCTCTTTGAGAGCTTTAGCTAACGGCCCGTTCTCGTCGCCAGTTAAGCAGATCAGGCCTTGCGCGAACTCCGCCAACTCCCCTGGCTGGACAATCGTAGGCTTGTCTTTGGTTGTGCGAAGTTTAGCGCGGGTGAGCATGCGGCATAGGTTTTGATAGCCAGCACGGTCACGGACCAACAGTGGATACCGACAGCCATCTGAGCAACGCACTTCAGCTCCGGTGAGAGCTCTTGGGCCGGCTTTTTTCATGCCCAAGTAAAAGCGCGGACTTCCGTACACACCGTCGCGATCCAATAGCGCCATCGCCGGCATTGAGAAACGCGCCGCGGCATCCGCGTACTCTTCGGGGAGGCAAGCGCCCTGAAGGAAGCTGAATGCGGATTTTCCGTGAAGCTCGCAATATTTCATTGGGGCTGATCTGGCTAGAGGTTTGGGCCGTTCTTAGGAACGGTGCCCTTCAACTTTCGTTCAATTTCAACGACACGCTGCTCGATCGACCCAGCGCGGTTTTCTAAACCGCGTAAACGTTGTTGGACTACCTTGCCCCAACTTCGAATGGCGGCGTACGCCTTCTGAAGACGCCAATAGTGTTTTAGCGCGTTTGCTCATCGCCTTGGTCGCGGGCGATCTTGGCAAAGAAGTCTGGACCGGGTGCCATTCCCACCTGAAAAGCATAGCGCAATCTTCGCCTTTTGTTCGCCCATTTAGTTTTGCGGACTGGACGGAATGGCGGCCTACGTCTCGCGGCGAACGTCTTTAGGATTCGTGTCGTCTCGCAACGAAACAAACTTTGTATGACGAAGATGATTCACATCCGTCCATTCAACGAACTCGAATTGCGCGACGCGATTCGGTCGCAGCCATCGGCAGTCAATCGCCTGTCCCTCTTCTTTGCGTAGCTTTTCAAGGGAACTTCACGCCAGTTGACGGTGTCAAACTAGGATTCGGTTTGGCATGAAAGGTCCATCACATCAACAGTTCCTGTCGACGCAAGGCGCGGCACTGCGTGGCCGACTGCTGGAGGCGGTTGTACTCGGCTATTCTTTGATCGCAGGTGCGTTTATATCTAATCCGCCATCCTTGGCAAGCGAGCCCAAAGGTTTGACGCGCCTCGCAATTGCTGTTGGGATGGGTATGTTGGCGCTTGCAATACGGTCGCATCTCACACGTGAAAAGGATCGATCCCCAAATACGCTTGTATTTGATCTCGTCACAGTATATGGGTCCGTGTTTCTATCTCAAATAGTCCTTGCGTATCTCCAGCCAAACCTTATGTTGCCGGGATGGGCCCCCACACAGGGAGGCTTTGTCGGAATGATGCTGTTTGCAGCAACACGCGCGTTGCATGCCGCCTTTACAAGTGCTGACGAAATCCTCGCAGCATGAAATGAAGACTTAAAGAAAGATATTGCTAAAATGTGCCGACGCAATCGAGGACGTTATTCAGTGATCGGTTCGATTGCGGTTGCGCTTGGTTTAGCCGGATTGGCGAGTATTTCGATACAGGTTCGGATCGCATCAGGCTTGATCGCCGTGGGTAGTGTGCATCTCTTATTCCGTGTAACAGTTGCTCGAAGGATACTCAGGGACGGCTTTGGCGACTGTGGTCCAGCGCGATGCGAAGCGGTATTACGAGGAGTACGTTTCTGGTATTACGGCGTGCTCTTCCCGGCAAGCCTCGTTGTGCTCTCTGGCTCGAAGGTGTATCTGTACTGGATTCCGATCGTAATTCTTCTGTTCGCTGAAGTAAATCAAAGTGCCGCCTCATCGCTCTCGCGGCGAACTTCTTTAGGATTTTTGTCGTCTCGCAGGGCAACGAACTTCGTGTGACGAAGATGGTTCACCTCCGTCCATTCAACAAACTCGAATTGCGCGACGAGATCCGGCCGCAGCCATCGGCAGTCTTTCATCTTGGCCGCCGTGAGCCCCGCACCCCAACGGCCCGCCTTAGGCTCGGGAAGATTGGCGAACGGACAGTCTGTCACTTCCAGCGGGCGAAGCCTTTTCATCAACTCCAAACGGGAGGAGGGCGTGAAGCCATTGCGCGTTCTGGCGGCGTACATCAGTTTCTCGCCTTCGAAATACCCGATGACCAACGCGTCGAAGCTTGACGCGCTGGGAGTGTATCCGCCGATCACGAGCTCCTGACCCTGATTTACCCGCATCTTGCGCCACATTCCGGAACGCAGCCCTGGCTCGTAGCGGCTGTCCCGTTGCTTTGCGACAAGCCCTTCAAAGGATTGGGCTTTGATTGACTGGATTAGATCCCGCATGCTCCCCTTCAGTTCTGGGGAGTAGCGAATCGGATCGGCTAACTTCGGCAGCACTCGCCTTTCAAGCAAGGCACGGCGATCTCCCAATGTTTCACCCATAACGTTTTTGCCGGAGAGTATGAGGAGGTCACCTTCTCCGACACAACATCGCTAGATCGCATGCTTTCGAGTTTTACACCAATCAAGACCGATAGATCGCGTAGAGGATAAATCCAAAGATACCGATATACAGCAGTCGCGCTCTCGGCCCCAGAACGGCGAACCAAAATAGGAACGTTCGCATATCAATCGCTTTCTATTTTAGCCGTGTCCCGGCCCATGCTCCCGCCGCGAGCAAGGCGATCGCCGCAATCAACCCAATCACGATCCATAGTAAGTGGCTTGCCCATGGTTCCCGTTCAAACCTTGGCGTTCGAACCGGCAATTCACCCTGCACCGCCGAATTCTTCAAAGCAGCTACACATTCCCTGACCTCTTGAGCCAGCACGCCACCTGCGCGGACCTGAACGCGGGCGGCCGCTTTTTCCATCTCGTCGGTCCTGAGACGAAGACACTCCGTCAGTTCGTTTACACTCTGCTCAAAAATCAGCCGGTTCAAGGTGACTACCGCCATGATTGGATCGTCAGCATCGATCCGAATACCGTGCTGCGCTGACACCTCGGCTGCGATTTTCTTTAGATCCACGGGAGCCATAGCGTTTTCTAAAATGGCACCTTGGCGAGCTGTTCGAAGAGATCGCGCTGGACGATCTTAAGGCGCTGCTTGGCCATGATCGGGAGCTTCGCCGCGCAGATCGCTTCCTGAAATGTCAGTTTTGCCGCGATCATCTCCTCCAAGTCGCGCCCGAACGTATCCTGATTGCGCTTCTGAAAGACCACCGCGCCGCAAACCTTTTCCGCATTCTCGCGGAACGCGGTCATCTCCGAAAACTTCTTGCCCTCTGCTTCTACGCGCCCAAAATACTCGTTTACCCAGACCACGATGTTGCGCTCTTGACTGGTCTGGGCAAGTTCGTGGAAGCCGTTTAATGTATCGAGTAAAGCCTGGCCCCCCGTGATTACTGTGTGGACGTACACTCGCCGGCCATGCTCTCGCAGATAGTCAAGGGCGTTGTTTTCCAAAATGTAGTGCCAAAGCGGCAGGAAGGTAGAAGCTCCGTTGTCCACCACGAAAGTTGCGCCCTCTTCCGTTAGGAAGCGCTCCATCAGTGAATCGAATGAGCGTTGCTCAATGCGGTTGTGCTCATCGCGTAAGTTAAGCCGGTCCGCGCCGAGAGCTGAGTATTGGGCAAACGTCCGGTTCACTGGGTCTGTGTCAATGCAGCGGACATCGCGACCGCTATCCCGAAAGAATTGCGCAAGGATCGAGGCAATCAAGCTTTTCCCGACCCCGCCCTTTCCCTGGAGTGTGAGGTGAATCGAACCAGTCGAATCTGTTCCGTTTGCGTTTTGAGTCTTTCCCATTGTTTCTCCTTCAAATCAGTTTTTTGCCATCCGGCTCCGAATTGAAACGGAATCCCGGCTGGCGCTCTTCGCGTTCCCTTACGTTGGCGAGCGGATCGGATCGTTGCTCATCACTGCCAGCGCCATCCACTTCCTGTGGTTTCGAATCCGGAAGCTGGTTTGGCGATCTGTTCGTCACCGTCGCGTCGAGCCGCTTCAGTTGGCCGGTATAGTGCGACAAACGGGCATAGCCAATCTCGATCCCGATCTCATTCAGCCACGTGCAAATGTCTTTAAGACTGTGGCCCGCTTCGAACAGCGCCTTGATCTCGGGCCACGCTTGCCGCACCTGACCGGCTTTGGTGCGAGGCTTTTCTCCCAACCGGGAGCGGAGCCGCTTTAAGTCCAGTTTGTCCTTCGATTCGCGATCCAAGCGGCCTCTATTCAGTAGGCCGCGAGAAAGGGAAACCGGGACACGTGATTTCACTTTGTTTGAGCTAAATTGCAAGATAGTTGCAATCGGTGCCATTGCCGTGCATTGGTTTCAGAATGTTTCAGTTCTTACCCGCAATCTTTCGAGAGCCGCGCAACAGCAAAGACCATACCGCCACAAAAGACGGGTAGTGGAACATAAAGGGTTGTGGCGCGTTGCGGTTTGTTTTCTTGTTCAACCATCGATGCCTCTAAGACTTGCAGCGCGCACACGTTTGGCCACCGCGTGCACCATCGTGCACGGTCATGTCACGCAGGCAATCATCGACGCCCTACAGGCTGTGACGGGTGAACAAAAAGGCAAAGCGGTTTGCCGCGGAATCCGGCTGAAGCATCAACTAATGGAGCGGGTGCTGAAGGCGACAAAGGACGGCGGCTTCGCCAATCCGAGTGCATTCATCCGCGCCGCAGTGGAACGCGAGCTGGCTGGGAGGGAGAGCGGCGTTGACTCCGCTGAGGAGCGGATCGCGGCGAGCCTGGACCGACTAGCTCGAGAAATTCGTGGCATTAAGCTGGGGCAGCAGGCCCAGTTTGCTTTTACCGACACACTGGTGAAAACCATCCTCACATGTCTTTCTGAACCACCAACAGACGTTTACGACCAAGCTGTTTCACGCGGGCGGCTGCGCTACAACCGTTTCCTGAAGAGCGTCGGGGCAGGGATGTCCGGCGATTCTCAAGCTGCCATGGCCGAACTGGTGAAGCGTGGCGAAGAAGACTGATAGCGACGAGGAGTTCCGGCTCAAACCAAACCGCGCATCGAAGGGCGGGAAAGGAGAAGCACGAGCCTGGTCCACTGCTCTGAAAACAGTTCTCCGCTATGCAGGCATTTCGCGCCGGTCGCAGCCAGCTTCGAAAGGTGGAGGCGGCGGAGGCGCCCGCAAGTTTCACCAGCGCTGTGCCGTTCGCATCATGTATTCACCCAACAAGACCGCAGGGCAGTGGCGCGCGCACGGCAGAGACATCGCGCGTGAGAGCGCCGCGAACTCTGTCTTCGCGCAATTGGCCGTTTCAGAGGCGGATGTGCATCAGCAGCCGGTAAATGCGAGTCAGGCGCTGGACCGTTGGCAATCGGAAGGTGACCTCCGCCTCTGGAAGCTGATTGTGTCGCCGGAATTTGGTGAGAGGGTGGATCTGGATCGGCTCACGCGGGAACTGATGTCCAGGATGGAGAAAGATCTTGGCACTCGGCTGGAGTGGGTGGCCGTCGCGCATTACAACACGGAGCATCCGCACGCGCATGTTGCGCTGCGCGGTATCCGTGACGACAAGACGCCGCTGGAGTTGCCCCGCGACTATGTTCGCCAGGGAGTTCGCGCGATCGCAGAAGACCTTTGCACGCGCCAGTTGGGGCACCGAAATCACCTCGACGCGATTGCTGCGGAGCGCAGGGAAGTTCAGGAGAAGCGATTCACTTCTCTGGACCGCGTGATCGCCCGGCAGGATCAAGATGACTTGGGCGACGCCTCCCATTTCTTGGTCCGCCGAGACGGAGATCAACGCAGCGAGCGACAGCACCATATAGACGCCCGCTTATGTGTTTTACAGGCAATGGGGCTGGCTGAGAAACAAGGCCAGACAAACTGGATGGTGCGGCGCGATTTTGGAACCGTTCTTAGAGCGATGCAAAGGACCACGGATCGTCAGAAGATGCTGGCCTCACACGGAGCACTTGTGTCCGATGACCGCCTGCCATTGGCAGTTCTCGATTTTCGAAAGTTGAAGACAGTCGAGGGACGGATTCTCGCTCACGGAGAAGAGGAGACGGGACGAGGCGGGGGCCGGCATTATTTGCTTTTGGAGGGCACCGATGCGCAGATCCATCTGATCTATTACACCCCGGAGATGGAAGAAGCACGCAACCGCGGAAAGCTTCGGCCAAACGCGTTCGTCCGGTTGCAGAAGCTGTTTGAGAATGGCCGCCCAGTGTTGGAGATTTGTGATGAAGGTGACGCTGAGAAAGTGCTATTGAATCGGAGACATTTCGTCGAGAGGCATCGATCCGCAGGCCAGAACAGCCGATCCCGCGTGGACAAGTGCGGTGGCTGGCTCGGTAAATACTATGCTGCCCAGTTCGCGAGCACCTCTGAAGTTGAAAGCGGCCGAGCACCAGCTCATAAAACCGCCCAGTTGGATCGGTAGCTTCCTATAGTCCCCGACAATTAGAGATTGCCCAACAACGTAAATGTAACGGCTCCAGGCGCGGGTTTAGCGCGTCGATGGCAAGGTTCCGGTAACGCCGTTTTCCGGGCCTAACTCGGCCTTTTGCAAATCAGGGTTCAACTGGCTACAATTCTCAGCAAATGAAGCTTGCAATTCTTGCTTTTTCTTTCGTCTTCGCCATTGCCGCGCAGGCGGTCGACTGGCAATCGATTAACGTCGAAACGCTGAAATACTTTACGGACCTAATTAAGATCGATACCAGCAGTCCGCCGGGAAATGAGACCGTCGCGGCCGAGTATGTTGCGCGGGTACTGGGGCGTGAGGGTATTCCTTCGAAGCTGGTCGGTTCCGATCCCAAGCGACAATCGCTCATTGCTCGACTGAAGGGCTCGGGATCCAAACGTCCCATGTTGATTATGGGACACACGGACGTTGTGGGCGTGCAGCGCAGCAAGTGGGCGCAGGACCCGTTTGGCGCTTTGCGTATCGACGGCTTCATCTGGGGCCGCGGTACGCTGGATGATAAGAACATCCTGACGGCTTCGCTGATGACAATGCTGCTCTTGAAGCGTACCGGCGCGAGGCTGGACAGAGACGTTATCTTTGTTGCCGAGGCCGACGAGGAGTCGGGTGGCCACCTCGGAATTGCCGAATTGATTAAAAACAACTGGAGCGAGATCGAAGCAGAATACTGCCTCAGCGAAGGGGGTGCCTTTGTTTCGCTCAATGGCAAGGTAGTGATGCAGGCCGTGCAACTTGCAGAGAAAACGCCTAAGCAAATGAAGCTGACCGTACAGGGCGTCGCAGGACACGGATCCATGCCGCGTGAGGATAACGCGATTGTGCATATCGCGGGTGCGGTTGCGAAGCTTGGGGCTTGGCAGCCTCCCATGCGTCTGAACGATATAACGCGTTCCTACTTCGAACTGCTTCCCCAGGTTTCCGAGCCGGCAGACGCGCAGCGCTACAGGGATCTTTTCGACTCCAGCAAGACCGCCGCCGTCCAGGACTACTTTCGCAACAACGACATCACATATAATTCCGTCCTGCGCACCACCGTTAGTCCGAATATAATCGAGGGCGGCTTTCGCGTCAACGTAATTCCGTCGTCCGCGTCCGCAACAATCGATGTGCGGGTACTTCCTGATGAGGACATGACAAGGTTCCAGGAACAAATGCGCGCGGTAATTGATGACCCCACGATCAAGATTGAGCCGTTCGGAGCAAATGCCCCAATTGCTCCGGCCTCGCGTATGGATAACGAGATGTACAAAATTTTGCGTGACGTGCAGGCGCAGCTTTACCCTGGAACCTCCCTGCTCCCTTTGATGTCCAGCGGTGGTACAGATATGAGTCGTCTTCGGTCAAGGGGTGTGATGTGCTATGGAATTGGGGCCGAGATTCCAAAAGAGGATCTCACAACGCACGCACCTCACGGTGACAACGAACGAATTAAAGAAAGTGGGTTATATCAATTTGTTCGTTATCACTATGGCGTAGTCCGTCAAATGGCGGCTCGGCAGTAAGCTCTGGCTCGCGGCTACTGTTTGGTTTCTACCTTAAACCTGTTTTGCTACATGGCGAGATACTTCACGTTTGGTTCCCTGTCGCCGATCCGCCCACTCCCCAGAT
>CAXSIG010000047.1:14422-15436 GCA_964237255.1 uncultured Bryobacteraceae bacterium | reverse complement strand
GGTTCCAGATACTTCTTCGCGAGCGTCATCACCTGATCGTCGGTTGTGTCGCCGACAATCACCAGCGTGCAGTTGTTCGGCGCATAGCCCATTTTGAAGTGAGCTTTGAGATCGTCCATGGTCCACGCTTCGATGTCAGAAGGCCAGCCGACTACCGGCCAATGATACGGATGGGCTGTAAACGCCGATGCGCCCATCTGCTCATACAGGATGCCGAAATTGCTGTTGTCCACAGAGGTCCGGCGCTCCGAATACACCACGCCGCGTTCGCTCTCGATGATTTTCGGGTCGAATGCCAGATCGCGGATCCGGTCGGATTCCATGTCGAACATGAGATCCAGCGCGGTGGAGGGGAACCAATCGGTGTAGACGGTGACGTCGCGCGAGGTATAGGCATTGTTGTTGCCGCCGGCTTTCTCCATCGCGTTATCGAACTGCTTGGGGCCGTACTTCTTCGCCCCGTTGAACATCATGTGCTCGAAGAAGTGAGAGATGCCGGTGATGCCGGGGCGCTCATTGCGAGAGCCGATGCGATAGAAGAAGTACATTGCCACGTTCGGGATGTTGTGGTCTTCCTGAACCAGGACCTTCATGCCGTTCGAGAGCATGTGGGTTTTTATGTCATCACCAGGTGTAACGGCAAAGGCACCAGAAATAAGTACAGCGAACAAAAGCAGAAGTTTCATGGGGAAAGTTGGAGGCGCGGATCGGAGTCGAACCGATGAATAAAGGTTTTGCAGACCTTGGCCTTACCACTTGGCTACCGCGCCGAAAACAGGTGGGCTAACGCCCAAGTTAGCGCGAGAACAGGGGCCGCGTCAAACGCGTCGAGAGTTTTCGCTCGGCCGGAATCACAGGGAGCAAGACGAACGACAAGTGCTTCTTGTCGTGATATACCGTTTGCGCGGCCGTTTGGAGCTCGGTCTCGTCGGCGATCGCTCGTCCTGTATTCGGATTACGGTCAAAACGTGGGAAGTTGCTGCTTGAGATCTCGATACGGATTTTGTGTCCTTT
>CAXSIG010000047.1:7780-14412 GCA_964237255.1 uncultured Bryobacteraceae bacterium | reverse complement strand
GGCATCGATTCGGAATCTTTCCACATCACCCGGTTTTAGCAATTCCGCCTTTAAAAGCGATTTTCGATATCTCGCTCGCAAGATTCCGTCGGTTAGGTTGCGCGCCATTCCATCCGGGAACACGTCTACCAACTTGGCGGTAAAATCCGTGTCCTTGGCGGAGGAAGATGCGTAAATTTCCACCGCAATGGCGCCGGTCACTTCCATATCGCTGGTGAGTGGCGCGGTCGAGTAAACCAGCACATCGTCCCGCTTTTCTACTTTGCGCTGATCCATCGGTCCCCATGGAAAGAGCGCGGGCGTGCAGCAGACCGAACCCCCGCGAGTCGGGACGGGGTGCTTCGGGTCGTACGTAAAGTGGTCCGGTGGGTTGTGGCGCTTCGACCTTAGAGGTGAGTCAACGGAAAGCTCACCGTCCCCATCCAAGGTATTCGCTTTCCCGTCTCCGTCCAGGTACAGCTTTGTGTATTGCGTCCGTGCAATAGGCCACTCGTTTTCGTCGCGCCACTGGTTTGCGCCCATTACGAAAATTCGAACAGGGGGAGGCGCGGGTGACGGGAGCGGTTTGCCTTTCAACCACTCGTCGTACCAGTCGATTTGTGCGCGCCGCAGACCGACCTGCGCCTCCGGGCCGAAATCCACACTGTCGAACTTCTTCAGGTCGTGCGGCCACGGGCCGATCATGATGCGGTTCGCGGTGTTGTATTTTCGCAAGATGGAGTACGCTTCCAGATCGCTTTCCACGTAATTGTCGTACCAGCCGCCAACAGAAAAAACAGGTACGGTCACCAACTTCAACTGCTTCTCTACGCTGAGCGCTTGCCAGTACGAATCGTAAGACGGGTGGTTCAGAGCATCCTGGAAGAACTGCGATGTGCGTCCGCACGCTGCGACATCCGCATGGCGAATAGGAAGTGTCCAAATGAACTTGCTGAACTCGGGCACGGGTTGCTCGTAATCACGTAGGTTCTCTTCCATCCAAAGCAAGCGATGCCCTAACTTCATTGCGCCGCCGCGCGAGTAAAGCCGGTCCATGTAATCGTCATCGCCCGACACCCAGGGAAAGATGGCTTTCAGATGCGGATTGCCCATCAGCGCAACCTTCCACTGAACGATGCCAAGATAACTCCCGCCGTGCATTCCCACTTTGCCGTTCGACCATGGCTGCTTTGCGATCCAGTTCAGAGTGTCGTCGCCATCGGGGCCTTCTTGGGTAAGCGGCGCGAAGACACCTTTCGATTCGTGGCGGCCCCGCACGTCTTGGACAACCACAGCGTACCCGTGGTCCACGAAAGCGAGATAATTCGAACTCGGCTCGACACCTTTGTCGTACGGTGTTCGGACCAGGATGGTGGGCACTGCAGCCAAACTAGCCGGCCGAAACACATTGCACGCGAGATGCACACCGTCGCGCATCGGAACCAGGACGTGAAGCTGCGTCACCATGGCTTGCGATGCCATGATCGACGTGGCCATCACGAAGACGATGCGTGTAAGCGGCACAGCAGATTCCAGTATTCGTTTCCCGAGGCGGATAACGAATGATATCGCTGAATGTGCCCGGCTGCCACTCTGCCCATGTGCTTTGCCAGTGGCAGATTGTCGCTCAGCAGCGCCATTGCTTCGAAAAGCGATTGGATTTCGCCAGGGCCAGAGGGGATAGGAAGAAGCGATCCTTCCGGAAAGCGACTCCATTCCGCGCCTTCGGTGACGATGACCGGTTTGCCTGCGCCCATTGCACGCATAGCGATTCCCGATGTTTCGCCGGCCTGTGGATAGCGCAGGTTCACGCAGCAGTCGACCGACGCGAGTGCGTTGTCGAACTCCGCTGAACCTAAATGTGGAAGGCGGGTGACTCCGGGTTGGCTTAGAGGAGCGTGTAGCGCGCGAGCAAAGTCGTGAGAGCCACATTCACCGGAGACAATGAGCTGCGTATTTGGGTTCAGCCGATAGAGCCGTTGAAACGCGCCAAGAATACTGAACAATCGCTTGGTGTGACGAAGATACCCAAAGACGCCGAACGTGAAGCCGGCATGCGGACTTACGGCGACGGAGCGACTCTCGTGAAAATGCGGAATCTCCACAATCTCCGCAGACGGAGCATGACTTCGGACGGCCATGGCCGCCGCTGGATTATGAACCACCACCGTCCGTGCTGTTTCCGCGATGCGCTTCAGCATTGGGCGCTCAAAGTACCGAGGATCCTGCGCGGACAGGGATCGGTCGCGCCATAGCGCGCGGGCCTCATGCTGCGCCCACTCGCCGTAGTTATAGGCGAACTCCGTTTGGTACTGGGCTTGGGCCAGCGATCCCAAGTAGAAGTGATGCAGGACGGCGTCATGGAGGACGACGACGCCCGGATGCCGGACAGCACGCTCGTAGACTTCGCGATGCAGAAGGTTATTGCCCATCTGATAGAGCGCGAGGTCGCAGTTCTCAGGCGCTACTGCGACATCGCCATGCTTTCGCAGTTCTCTGAGTAACGATGCCGCGTAGTCAGCTACGCCACTACGGGCCGGTGGCAGGGGAGAGTAGAAGCCTACGGTCACTGCGCCTTGCGGCTTCCGAACAACGCTGTTCCAACCCGGACGCAGGTGGAACCTTCTTCGATGGCGACTTCCAGATCGTGTGACATGCCCATCGAGAGACCGACAATACCGTGCTTCGCCCCAAGCTCACGCAGTCGCGCAAACGTCGGACGGGCAAGCTCCGCATCCTCCGACCATTCGGGGACAGTCATTAGGCCGGTAAGAGTTAGACTTGGATTCGAGCGAACGGCTTCGACGATACTCGCGATGTCCTCTGGAGCCGCACCGCGTTTGCTCGCCTCATCGGACAGCTTGACTTCGATCATCACGTCCAGCGGTATACCGCAGTCGGCCAAACGGCGCGCGAGCTTTGCCGAATCAAGTGTCTGGATCGTTTGAAACAGGGTGCAAGCCTTGGCGGATTTATTCGATTGGAGGTGGCCAATCAGATGAAAACGCGCGTCGGCAAGGTCTTTTATCTCCGGATGCTTACCTTCAAATTCCTGGACGTAATTCTCACCAAACTCCCGCATCCCGAGTTCGTATGCTGTCCGGATTATCTCCGCCGGAAAGACCTTAGTCACGGCAAGCAGAAGGACACTCGACGAAGAGCGGCCAGTTCGTGCGCATGCATTCTCGATTCGCTCCCGAACCGCTTGTAAGCGGTCCGCGATTACTGCTGCGTCACTTCCCAAGTTCCCTCGTCGAGAGGTTCCCCGCCGCTTTCGGTTTGCGTCCGATAGCTGCCCTTCATCGAGCCTTCGGCCAGCGTTCCGGTCATGGTGGATCGAAGCGGGTTGCCATCGATTTCAAAGGCAAACGTGAACGAATAGGAATTCTTGTCTGTTTTGGACAAAATCGGCTTTGCGTCAACGTTTGTCCCGCGAATCGTAAAGGTCGCCGCGCTCAATTTTCCACCGGTAAAATTCAGAGTCAATTTACCGGTGCCCGCGGTTCCGGAGTTCCATGTTCCTACGTACGTACCCGCAGCCTGCGCGAAGGCTCCAACCGCCGCCACAAGGAGAAGCAGGATCCGTTTCACCATGTTTCAGTGTACCCGTTTCAATGGCCCTGGGATTGCTTTCGTTCGAGCCAGGAGATGCCATGAGCACAACGGCTACGAACGACGAAGCAATCTCGGTTTTGAATGACCTGATCGAGACCAACAAGGACGGGGAGCAAGGTTTCCGAACCGCAGCGGATGCGGTGGAGAATGCTGACCTTAAGACTCTTTTTCATATGTACGCCCAGCAGAGAGCGCGTTTTGGTGCGGAACTGAACAACGAAGTTCTCCGACGCGGCGGTGACCCTTCGAAGAGCGGCCACGTTTCGGCTTCGCTGCATCGCGGTTGGATCAATATGGTCCAGGCAGTAACGGGAAAGAGCGAGAAGTCGATTGTCGACGAAGCGGAGCGCGGCGAAGATTCGGCAAAAGCGAATTATGAAGCGGCCCTGAAGAAATCTCTTCCGTCGGACTTGCTTAGCGTTATCGAAACACAGTATGTGGACGTGAAAGCGGCGCATGATCGCGTTCGTGACTTGAAGCGCGCGGAACACGCGGCCGCGTCCTAGTTTGAGATTTTGATCGCAGTAGGCCAGACACATGTCTGGCCTATTTCTATTTACAGGGACAAATATGACACAAGACGATTTTCGGAAAGCGTTGGAAAAACGAGAACAAGATTTGCTGGGTGAGATGGACAGGAACCAAGCGGAAGCTAGAGATATGACGGACCAGCAGGCTCCTGAAGCAATGGAGCGGATGGTGAATCTGGAGGGTCGGGATACGCTGCTTCGGCATAATGATGCCGATTTCCGTGAATTAGGAGAGGTGCGGGCTGCGATGGATCGGCTCGACGATGGAACGTTCGGCAAGTGTCTCGATTGCGATAAAGAAATCTCGGCTGGCCGCTTGGAAGCGATTCCATGGACGCAGTATTGTCGCGGCGACCAGGAGAAGCACGAACGCGGTGGGGAACAGGCAAGCGGTAGTCTGACTATGTGAATGTTGCGTTTGTCGGGCTCGGGAACATCGGTACGGTGTTCGCGGCGTATCTGGGAGCGATTCCTCGGGACCGAGTCTTTGCTTGTGTCCGGAAACGGCCTGATCGGCTGGTTGTCGACGGCAAGTTTGGTCGTGTTGAGGGAGAGATTGAGTCGTTCGAAAATCCAGCAGCCGTTCCTACGGCTGACTGGATTTTTCTTGCTACAAAGACACACCAGACCGAAGCTGCTCGGCCCTGGTTTGAGCGACTTGTTAAGCCGGATTCGCGAATAGTGGTGCTGCAGAACGGTGTGGACGCGGAAACGCGAGTTCGACCTTTGGTGCGCGACGCGTCTGTAATTCCCACTGTGGTTTATACGAACGCAAAACGTTTGGGGCCGGGACATGTTCGTCATATGCGGCCGGAATACGACCTAGCGGTACCGCCGTCTGACGCGGCAAAAGAATTGATCCAGTTGTTTCGCGGCACTGCGATTCGCATCGAAGAGGAGCCGGAGTTTCTCACCGCGGAGTGGCGCAAGTTTCTGGTGAACTTGGTGGCAAATCCTCTCACTGCGCTGGTCGGGCATGGAATTGGTTCGTTACGTTCTGTGGAGATGGAACGACTCGCGAGACAGTTGCTCGAAGAGGCGGCAACGGTTGGTAGGGCAGAAGGAGCGAAGCTTCCGGTGGAGATCGCCCGTGAGGTGCTTGATTGGATGAAGGGGTTTCCGGCGGATACGGGGACGTCGATGTTGGAGGACCGTCTTGCGGGTCGGGATTTGGAGACCGATGCAATGACAGGGACAGCGTTGCGCCTTGGGGTGAAACATGGGATTCCTATGCCTATGAATGAAGCGATCATGGCTCTGTTGAGTGGCGTTGGCCATGAGTGAATATTCCATCGGCCTGGACCTGGGTGGGACTAATCTTCGGGCTGCCGCGATAGACAGAGATGGATTGTTGCTGGAGAAGGTTGCCGGTTCTACGAACTACGCAGAGGGTCGGCAGGCGATTATCGATGATATGGTCGGCTCGATTGAGAAGCTGAGAGCTTCGATTGGGCCGGAAGGGCTGACTGGGATTGGAGTGGTCGCGCCCGGGTTCATCGATATTCGGAAAGGCGTGGTTGCGAACATCAATAACGTTCCTTGTTTGGAGGGCGTTCCGCTTCGCGATGTGTTGGAGCAACGTCTTGGGGCGCACGTGGTTCTGGATAATGATGCAAACGCGGCGGCGCTTGGTGAGCGATGGCTGGGTGCGGCGAGAGGCGTGGACGATTTGGTTTTGCTGACGATCGGTACTGGGGTTGGCGGAGGCATCATTTCGAAAGGCAGCGTCTTGCATGGATTTATGGGGATGGCTGGTGAGATTGGACACACCACCGTTGTTCCTAGCGGCAATCCTTGCGGCTGCGGGAGTCGGGGGTGTTTGGAGAAACATGCTTCCGGGCAAGCGATATCGGTGATGGCTCGGCAATGTGGGTTGGGTGATTTCTTGACGGCTGAGCAGGTGTATCACTTGGCTGTCGCGGGAAATGAACTCGCGATCAATATCTTTACCGTTGTGGGAGAGATACTCGGGATTGCTTTGGCTACCATGATCAACATCTTTAACTTCCCTTTGTTTGCTCCTCCGATGATGGAGGAGATTCGGCGACGTAGCTTCACGTTTCGCGGATCGAATACGCGTGTCGAGAAAGCGACTTTGGGGAGCGAGGCTGGTCTGTACGGTGCAGCTTACTTGCCTTATATGGAGAGTCGGTAAGCGATGTGGCTTGGAATCGATACGGGGACGGGGAGTACTCGGGCGTTGCTCGTCGATGAGAGCGGCTCGGTAATTCGGAGCTACACAGCGCCGCATCAGGATATCGCGATGGAGCAGCCGCTTTGGGCTGAGCAGAATCCCGATGATTGGTGGCGTGCGGCTCAGGAGGCAATGCTTGGGGTACTTCGTAGCGGCGATGTGATTCAAGGCATCGGGCTTTCGGGGCAGATGCATGGGCTGGTCATGCTGGACGAGGCGGGCGAGGTGATTCGTCCTGCGTTGATCTGGTGCGATCAGCGTTCGCAGGCGCAGGTGGATTGGATCAATGAGCGTGTCGGGCGGGAGCGGGTTGT
>CAXSIG010000047.1:3142-7770 GCA_964237255.1 uncultured Bryobacteraceae bacterium | reverse complement strand
GCCGGTCAGCAAGCCGGCGCTCGCCGCCTTCCAGATGATCGAGCGGATCACGAATCCGCGGCCCGCGCCGAGCGCCATCCCCGCCTCGCGCAGCGTGTTGGGCTGGAGCGCGTGGTCGAATGGACAGCCAACCCCGTGCTCACTGGGTTTACACTGCCGAAGTTGCTCTGGGTGCGAGAGCATCAGCCGGAGTTGTACCGGCGAATCCGGCATATCCTGCTGCCGAAGGACTACATCCGGTATCGGCTGACCGGTGAACTGGCGACGGATGTTTCGGATGCTAGTGGCAC
The DNA here is from genome assembly GCA_964237255.1 of uncultured Bryobacteraceae bacterium. Classification (GTDB taxonomy): domain Bacteria; phylum Acidobacteriota; class Terriglobia; order Bryobacterales; family Bryobacteraceae; genus JALYXI01. The sequence continues at coordinate 7,480 of CAXSIG010000047.1, read as the reverse complement.
TGCGCTGTTCGATGTGGTCAATCGGCGATGGTCGTTTGAGATGGCGGATGCTGTGGGTGTTGATCCGGCGATCCTGCCGCGTGTGTTTGAATCGAGCGACGTAACCGGGACACTTCCCGACGGAACTCCGGTTGTCGGCGGTGCTGGGGATCAGGCTGCTAGCGCCATCGGGAATGGGATTACGGAGGCTGGCATTGTGTCTTGTACGTTGGGGACATCGGGAGTCGTGTTCGCTTATACGGACAAGCCTGCTTATGATCCTGCGGGCCGGGTGCACACGTTCTGCCATGCCGTTCGCGGTAAGTGGCACTTGATGGGCGTCACGCAAGGAGCTGGGTTGAGCTTGCAGTGGTTCCGGAATCAGCTTGCTCCTGGAACCTCGTACGACTCGCTGATGGCGGAAGCTGCCACATCGCCGGCTGGTGCTGATGGGTTGTTCTGGCTGCCTTATCTGATGGGGGAGCGGACGCCGCATCTGGACGCTACGATTCGCGGCGGTTGGGTTGGACTGACCGCTCGACATACTCGGGCGGATTTGATTCGGGCCATCGTGGAGGGTGTCAGCTATAGCCAGATGGATGGGCTGGAGATCATCGAGGGCTTGGGTGTGCCGGTGAACTCGGTGCGTGTATCGGGCGGTGGTGCGAATAGTCCGTTCTGGCGACAGATTCTGGCTGATGTGTTTCGGAAGCGGGTCGTGACTCTAGAGCCAAGAAGGTTCGGCTTATGGAGCCGCACTGTTGGCGTTGGGTAAGGGTAGCGTTCGTGAAGTCGAGCAAGTCCTTCCGCGCTCCGAGGAGTCGGTTGTGTATCGAGCCGGTTATCAGCAGTATCAGCGGCTCTACCCGGCGCTTCGGGCTGCCATGTAGGCGAAGAGCGCCAGGCCGATCAGCAATAGTGCTGGTCCTAGGAAGAAGGCCATTGAGATCGGGAACGTTCCGTTGGCGATGGGCTCTTTCGAGAGGCGACGATCGCGGCGGTGGGATTCGAGACTTAGGACGTCTCGCGTGATAAACAGGCCCGCGATCAGGAAGCAGGCGGCGAATCCGGCGAACTCCCAGAGCGTGTTGTTGGTGATGAGCGCGAGCGGCACGGAGCACAGCAGGATTAATTGGCAGGCGCGGCCCCGGACCACATGGCGGACCATCGCGTAGGTGACCGGCACGTTGGGGAATTGTTCGCGGACGTTGCCTAGCGCTCGGGCGGCTCTTGCGGTGGAGGGATTGGCGTTCACTACTATTGCTTCGTCGCAGCCGCGCCAGATGGCGAGATCGGAACTGGAGTTGCCGGCGTAGGCGAAGTCGCGGCCGTATCTTGCTTGCAGGGTTGACAGCTTGCCTGAGCCTTTCTGATTCGTGGTGCCGTCACTTCCGATGACGTCGTCGAAGATTTCCAGATGCTTCGCTATGGATTCCGCGAGCAGATAGTCTGAGGCTGTCGCTAGGACTCGTGTTCGGTGCTGCTCTTTGAGCCATTCCAGGAACTCTTCGTTATAGGGCAGCAGCGCGGGATCGAGCGAGACTCGTTGGGCAATCTCGCGCTTCATTCGTGCCTTGCCTCCGGTTAGCCAGACGGGCATCTGGAAGATGGTCCAGGGCTGTCGGCGGATCAGCTTGGCGGCGGATTCGAAGAGGACGTCGGAACGGATCAGGGTTCCATCGAGATCGACAGCTAAAGGTCTCATTTGGGTTTGGGGGGACACAGGCGGAAACGCCTGTGCTACCGGGGCTCCAGAAGTAGCAGCGCCTTCATGGTATCGATTCCGTCCCAGAGGTTTTGTAGGCGGAGGTTCTCATCAACGCTGTGCTGGTTGTTGTCGTGGTTTGCGATCGGGATGCCGATGGCGGGCGTGTTCAGGAAGTCGGTGAAAAGGTAGAGGGGGACGCTGCCGCCTAGCGTTGGGAGCGCAACGACTGGACCTCGGGCGGCTGATACGGCGGCTATGACTTGCTTCGAGATCGGTAAATCCATCGAGGTGCGTGCGGCGTTGTAGCCACCGTGGTCGACCAGCATCGCGATCTTGGGGTGCGTGAGGCGCATGTCGAGATCGGGCTCGTGATCCGTAATGAAGTAGCCTTGCTTGCGGATGTGCTCGGCTAACAGCGAGAGCTCATGTTTGTAGTCGGTCCCTTTGACCAGGCGGAAGCCGATTTCCGCCGTGGCAGTGGATGGGATCACGTTGCGGGCTGTGGGTCCAACAGATGCGGCGGCGAAGCCTTGGATGTTCAGGGCTGGTTCGGTGATTAGTTCGTCCAACGGCTTGCCCGCTCCTTCGACTCTTGCGAGGCCGAGTTCATGTTCGAGCATCTTGTCGTTTTTGGGCGCGTCTTTGATGGCTTTGCGCTCAGTCGAGGTAAGGGGTTCGGCGCCTTCGTAGAAGCCGTTGATGAGCACGCGGCCGTCATCATCTTTCATGGAGGCGAGAAGGCGGGCCAGCATCATGGCGGGGTTCGGAGCCCAGTTGCCGTAGTGACCACTGTGCAGTTCGTGATTCGGGCCGAAGACGGTGAGCGACGTGGACGCCACGCCGCGCGCGCCGAAGTAAACCTGCTGGCGGCGGCTTTGATCGACCGGGCCATCGCAGATGAACCATACATCGGTAGCGAGCTTCGCGCGGTACTTCTCCAGGATGGCTTGGAGATGCGGCGAACCGGCTTCCTCCTCGCCTTCGAAGAAGAAGCGGACGGTGACCTTCGGCTTTACGCCAGCGGCCTGCAGGGAATCGAGCGCGGCGAGCAGGGCCTGGATGGGCGCTTTATCGTCCGAGACGGAGCGGGCGTAGATACGGTCAACGAACAGGGTAGGCGTGAAGGGCGGCGTCTTCCATTTCGCGGGTTCGACGGGCTGGCCGTCATAGTGGGCGTAGAAGGTGATGGAGCGCGAGGAGCCAGCCGCTGCCATTTCGCCGAAGACGACTTTGGGCGCGCCGGGGACTTCGAGGAGCTGCATGCGGACGCCGCGCTTTGCGTACTCGGCCATGATGTAATCGGCGTTGCGCGCGAGACCGGCGGGGCTAGCAGCGACGTTCGGGATGGAGACAAACTGCTTGAAAGATTCGAGGATGCGGTCATGGTCCTGGGCGGAGACGGGGAGGGTAACCAAGACTAGGCCGCAGATGAACGCGGGTACACGCCGATGTGATTGTGAGAGTTTACATCCGTATGATGGTTTCATGGCTGATTTGGTATTCGAGGCAACCCAAGAAGCGGATGGTGGTTACTGCGCCGAATGTCTAACAGAAAACATTTTCGCCCAAGCCGACACTTGGGATGAACTGCGCCGTAACGTTGTGGATGCCACAACCTCTTTTTTCTCGACCAAGCGCAGCCTGAACGAATTCGTCTTCACCTGGTGCGGGATGAAGTCCTTTCGGTGGCGTGAAGCTGCCGCATGATGTTTCCGGAGACCGGCAGTCATATCATCTTGGAAACAAGCAAGCCGTCGCATCAACGGATTGCGATCCCGAACCAGAAAGCTCCACGAATCGGTACATTGCATTCGATCTTGCGCGCTGTGTCGGTTCATCAGGGTATAACGCGCGAGGACATGGCAGCCGGACTGTGAATTCGAACGCGGGGAAACCGACTCCCTTATGGTCGCGGCTCAGAAACACGTAGCTCCGGTTGGCTTGTTGGGTCGAGTTGGGAGGCTGGTGGGTCGGGCTGGGTGGCTGGCGGGTGGAGTTGGGTGGCGGCGGGGACCCATTCGGGACCCTCCTTTTCTTCGAGAGACGTTTGTTTTGAATCACTTCTCCGGTCTGTTCCGAAATTTTTCAGTTCCGGGGACGCGCGAAGACGGGACAGTTGGGCGACTGCCTGGTCATACTGGCGGAGGAATCGAGTCTCGGCGGCAAGGAGGGAGCGTTGCGCGATGCGCCGTGGAGGTCAAGGAACGATTCCAGGTGGGCGAGTGTGGGGTTTTGTTCCGGGTCCTCCTCAAGGTTCGAGACGAGACCGGCCTGTTCGAGATTCCAGACGCGCAGGTAGCGCCATTGGGCGACGAGCATGCGCTGGACGTACATGCTCTCCACGGCATCGCGGGGTTTGAAGCGGGTGTTGAGTTGGACGCCGAGGCGGGAGAATTCGGCTTCGGATTCTCCGGGGAGGAGGATGGCTTTGGCGTATACGCCGTGTTTGCGGGAGTTTTGCGCACAGATTTCCTTGCCTTCGGGCGTGACGGGGCCTTTGGAGAGAGCGCCGTTGCGTCGGGCGGCGGCGATTTGTGCGGGGGAGCGTCGGAAGCGCATATGTTTCCGATTTTAGTGTGCGGCATATTGACGTCGGGTTTAGGGGTGGATGGGGGTAAGTTGCTGAGGGGAATCGGTAAAAGTTCCGAAAA
>CAXSIG010000047.1:2900-3120 GCA_964237255.1 uncultured Bryobacteraceae bacterium | reverse complement strand
TCCAGGGCTTTACCAATGCGGGCATGTGTCAGTACTCTTGAATTTTCTTCCATATCGACCGGCAAAAGTCGTTTGGGGTGTGTATAGCGCTAAAACCGGGTATAATCCACAATCTATGAAGTACTGTGCATCTTTGCTTGCGCTTGCACCTCTCTTTGCTCAGTCTCCCGATATTTCTGTAATCAGCGGCGATGGGTGGAAAACAAAAGATGGCCCAATC
>CAXSIG010000047.1:2624-2890 GCA_964237255.1 uncultured Bryobacteraceae bacterium | reverse complement strand
GGCTAAGTCTGTCGTCGCTCGGTTGCAAGTCCTAAAAGGACCAGCGGCAAGTGACATTATTTTGGACTGCGGCGATGCCCAGGGGTGGCTGGCTTACCATTGCGATTCGGAGTGCGAAGTCAAAGCTTGTACTTCCACAAACGGGACGGCCCCCAGTCAGGTTGATCCGTGGCATTGGACCGAGCACAAATCCGGGTTCGAAAATAGTATGCTGGCGTCTTTCTTCAAGCGCCGGCAGGATGGCCGAATTCTGGGCGTGCGCGCGG
>CAXSIG010000047.1:0-2559 GCA_964237255.1 uncultured Bryobacteraceae bacterium | reverse complement strand
AAGCAACCGTATTCTGGGCACCTGTCTTGGCCCGAGTTGCGGAGGGCAATTACTGCCTCAAAGTTTCGCCTATCCCGTCAAGTAATCAACTCGCCCGCGTCTTCGTTTTAGATTGGAAACGCGAAGGCGATGGCCCGGTGAGTATGCAAGGCTTCGCTCCAGGGCTCTATTCACTGCTGCGAGGCACGCCCGACACGCAGGGCGGTTGCGGTATCGATGACCCGGATGCCGCGCCCGCTTGGGTTTTGGTTGTAAACGGTTCCGGATTTTCTGTTATCGAGAGTCAGTGGAAATCGTATTTGCCGGGCCTGAAGCGTCTTGCGCAGGACACGTCGCCAGAAGTCGCCACAACTGTAAGACACGCGATCCTCTCCGCTCTTGCGGACGCGCCGGGCAATTGATGCCGCAGCGCTCCAAGAAAATTGCCTTCGCTTGTGGGTTAACTGTTTTCCTGACCGGTGTCATCCTGTTTTTCGAATTCCACGGATGGTTCGCTTCCGCAGAAGCGAAAATTCTGGACGCTGTACTCAGACGGGGCCAAAATGAAAAGCCAAGCGACATTCTGACGATCGAAATTGAAGACGCGGATTATCAGACCTGTTTTAAGGGGACATCACCGCTCAGGCCGGCCAAAGTTCTCGATGCTGTTGCCCTGTTGAGTAATACGCAGGCCGCCGTGGTAGGTGTCGACATCATCACGGATGACCCAGAGTATGAGAGACTTCTGAAACCCGGCAACCTGCGATATAAGGAACTTCTGAAACCAGACAACCTGAAAAAGGTAGTCTGGATTGCGAGCAGTGAGAGTTCGGAGGAGCCTACACAAAACTTTTTTTCGTGGCTGTTGGGTGAGACACCTTTGCCAACCGTAACACCGGGCGAAGTACTCGGCCGTAAAAACGTTCGGAGTAGCCAATGGGGCATTCCTCTTTTTCCCGCCGACGAGGATTCCAGAATCCGCCGCGCTTACAAGGAATTTCTTGTAGCGAACGATCCGAATTCTCCGAAACTGGACAGTTGGGCTCAAGCAATCGCAAAAAAATATTCTCACGCTGTCCCCAAAGATGTCAGAGGGTATAAGTTTCTGGACAACAAGGAAGAAGTCGCATTTATTAGATACAGCCGCATAGTGGGACGCATTCCATTCAGCAGAGTGTTTAAGTGCTCGGACAAGTCGAAGGTCGAAGAAGCGCCTCGCTTCAAACAACTGGAATATATTTTGAACAAAGATTCGAAGAAGAAGATTGTGATGCTCGGAGGAACATTCAAAAGCGGGCGGGATACTTACGACACGCCGATCGGCCCACTACCCGGACTCGTCGTCAATGCGTACGTTGTTGACTCGCTATTAAACGATTCGGTTCTGCGAGAAACGAACCCTCGGAAAGCCATTTTGGTGGATCTCGTTATAGGTTTCGCAATCGTGGTGGTATTCGCCTTTGATACTACGTTTGTCACAGCTCTCTGGTCCAGCGCCGGGATTATTATGCTAGCCGTTTTCGCCGTCGGCGCATTTCTTGGTTTGGAGTATCTTCCAGGTTTTATCGGAATCACCTTAGGAGTACTGGTGCACCAAATTTACGGCGCGGTGGAAAAAGAGCGGGAACGGGCCCACGCCGCGTGAAAGGACATTCCTAACCCAGACACGCATCACTCTTCTCCCCGGCGGGACTACCCAGGATAATCTCACCGGCTTCGTCGCTTTTCAACATCGTCGGGTGCTGGTCTTTATTCAGTTTTTTCGCGGATTCGCTGACCGCGTTTTTCACCCGCTCGAAAAGATCTTTCATGCGAATGCACCCGCGCTTCTCACTCATCGCCGCCATGAGGCTCGCTGTGAAGAAGCCGTGGCCGTTGTCTTCATAAGAGCGTTCCGTATCGGTGCAAGAACTCACCACGTATCTGCCCGCCCCGGCGCGTAGCCGGTTGAACTCCGCCTTTGAAAGCGACTGCGCCTTCGCCCCGCCTCCGCTGTGGCACGTATCGAACATAATCACCGTTCGTTCCGCCAGGCAGCGTGTGCTGACTATCTGAGACACATCCACCATGGGAAGCGCGGTTCCGAAGATGTCGTCACGGTTGGTGACGTTTGTGTCATAGGTGTACAGGTAATTCACCTGCCGCAGATCCTCTTGCCGCGATGATCCATGGGTTGAGATGTAGATCAGCACGATGTCTTCCGGTTTCGCCTCTGTTGCGATGTGATTCAGCTTGGACTTTATTGCGGGCGTGGTGGCGCCCTCGTCGACCAAACTGAATACATTTTCTTTCTTAAATTTGCCGACCGCCGGGTCTATCAACAGTTTCGAGAACGACTGCGCGTCGTTCGCCGCGAAACGCAATGGATCGGCTCCGTAGTCCGGGTGGAATTTACTAATACCGACGACGAGCGCCCACTTCTGACCTACCGCGGCCAAACTGTTGCCCTGTAGCTTCGGGACCGAGAACTTGAAAGGATCAAGCTTATTGCGGGCCGCCTCGGACCCGTAGCGCCCGGCATCCTCAAGATCTGCTTTGTACACCTGTGATCTGAGACATAGCGTATAATATTTCCTCTAT
>CAXSIG010000046.1:4175-15759 GCA_964237255.1 uncultured Bryobacteraceae bacterium | reverse complement strand
TTCCTACGGAGGGGCCCGGGGTTTGGAAGCTTCAGCTGGTTCGGAAGGGTTCGACCATCACAGTGTGGATTGCCAAGGACGGCGCGCCGCTGCGGGAGCTTGGACACACGCTGAATCAGTTGGGCAGTCCGGTGCTGGTGGGCCTTGGTGTTAGTTCCCATACCCGGGATGCGATCAACACTGTATTGTTTTCGAACGTGTCGGTGAAACAAGATGACTAAGCTTTTCCTCCTTCTTCTGCTGTCTACGCCGGCTATCGCGCAAGGCTTGGGAATCTTCGCGGACTCGGGCGATGTCGGCGACCCGATGAAGAAAGGATCGGCCGCGTTTTCGGAGGGGCAGTACCGAATCACGGGGTCCGGCGCGAACATCTGGGGCAAGCAGGACCAGTTCCAATATGTCTGGCGCGAAATGACCGGAAACCTCACAGTGACGGCTACGCTGAAATTTCTCGGTGAAGGAGCGGAGCACCGCAAAGCCGGGATCATGGTTCGCCAGTCACTGGATAAAGATTCGGCCTATGCCGATGTGCTGATTCACGGCAACGGCATGCCCGCGCTGCAGTGGCGAAGCAAACAGGGCGAAGATACGAATGCGTTCGATCTTCCCTTAGATAGTCATGAAACTTACCAGATCAAGCTGGTACGTACCGGCGTCAAGATTTACCTGTATCTCGGCAATAAGCGCATTGCGAACACGGAAGTTTCGTTTCGAGGCCCAGTCTGCGTGGGGCTGGTGGTCTGCTCGCATGATGAAAAGGCATCGGATACTGCGGTATTTTCGGATGTTTCAGTGGAAGCACAATAGGAAGTGCGATCTTTCGTTCTGCTTGCTCTTTGCGCTCCGGCTTGTGCGCAGTTCCCCGCCCCGGTGAACGCGGCATTTGTCCGCGAGAACTATACGAAGTACGACTACCGAATTCCGATGCGTGACGGCGTGAAACTGTTCACGTCCGTTTACGTGCCTAAGGATGTCGCGGGGGAAGGAAAGAGTTATCCCATCATGATGGTCCGCACTCCTTACAGCGTTGCGCCTTATGGGGAAGATCAATATCCCGCGGGCCTTGGTCCATCTGAACTCTTCGCGAGAGAGAAATTTATCTTTTCGTACCAGGATGTGCGCGGGCGGTACTTGAGCGAAGGCGAGCATATTACGATTCGTCCCCAGGTCCCGGTGAAGCGAAGCTCGCGCGATGTGGATGAATCGACCGACGCTTACGACACTGTGGACTTCCTGGTAAAGCAGGTTGCGGGCAATACGGGCAAGGTGGGAATTTGGGGAATCTCACAACCGGGATTCTACGCGACGGCTGCGATGATCGATGCGCATCCGGCGTTGGTCGCCGCGTCGCCACAGGCTCCTGTAACTGATTACTACCTGGGAGACGATTGGTATCACAACGGGGCTTTGATGCTGGAAGCCAACTTCAGCTTCTACAACTTCTTCCGGCTAAGGGATGCGGGGGACTTGCCGGCGCGGCCCAAAGCTGCTGTCCCGTTTAACTTCGGCACGCCGGATAGCTATGACTTCTATTTGTCTATGGGTCCTCTGGCGAACGCGGAGGAGAAATATTTCGCGCACAAGCAACCCTTGTGGACTCTGGGAGTGGCGCATCCGAACTATGACGAGGTGTGGCAATCGCGTTCCATTTGGAAGTACCTGAAAGACATCCGGCCCGCTGTGATGGTGGTTGGCGGGTGGTTCGATCAGGAGGATTTGCAAGGTCCGCTACGGCAATACGAGTTCATCAAAGCGCACAATCCTCCGCCGACCGCGATGTTGGTGATGGGGCCCTGGGTGCACGGCGGATTCGCGCGCGGGGATGGGGACCGCGTGGGAAACGTAAGTTTCGGATCGAAAACGGCGGCCTGGTATCGCGAACATATTGAGTTTCCGTTCTTTCTCAAGCAGCTGAAAGGGAGCGGCGAGGTTACGTTTCCGAAAGCTTGGGTATTTGAGACCGGCACAAATCAGTGGCGACGTTTTGAAAGTTGGCCGCCTCCACAATCGCAGCCTCGCACGATGTATCTGGATGCGAAGGGCGCATTGAGTGCGACTCAGCCTTCCGGACCACAGCGGTTCGACGAGTACCTATCCGATCCGAATAAGCCGGTGCCGTACCTCGGCCCGATCTCGACCGGCGTTCGGTTTGACTTCTTAACCGAAGACCAGAGATTCGCGGCGACCCGTCCCGATGTGCTGGTGTATCGAACGGAGCCGCTCGATCGCGACCTCACGGTGATGGGCCCGATTACCTGCGACTTGAAGGTATCGACTACAGGGACAGATTCAGACTTCGACGTGAAGATCATCGATGTGTATCCGGGAGACTATCCGGATTACGAAGCGCCCGCGACACCGGTGAATGCGCGGCTCCTGCCCGCGACCGCGATCAAGTTCGGCGGTTACCAACAACTAGTTCGCGGCGAACCGTTTCGAGGCAAGTTCCGGAAGAGCTTTGAGAAGCCCACTCCTTTCGAACCGGGCAAGCCGGACCGCATCACCTTCAACCTTCCCGATGTCGCGCATACGTTCCGTGCAGGCCATCGGCTCATGATACAGATTCAAAGCAGCTGGTTTCCTCTGACCGACAGAAACCCTCAGAAGTTCGTAGACATTCCAACTGCCGCGGCTGGGGACTATGTACAAGCGACCCAGCGGATTTACACAGGCGGCGCAGATGGAACGCAATTTGTGATCCCAACCATGAGATAGCGTCTGAAGATCGCCACGTTCAATATCAACAATGTGAACAAGCGCTTGGCGAACCTGTTGGTTTGGCTCGCGAAGGAACAGCCCGACGTGGTTTGCCTTCAGGAGTTGAAGGCCGAGCAATCTGCCTTTCCAGTGCTAGAGCTTAAGTCGGTAGGTTATGAGGCGGTGTGGGCGGGTGAGCGATCGTGGAATGGCGTTGCCATCCTGGCTCGCGATTGCCAGCCGGTTCTAACCCGTGCGACTTTACCCGGCAATCCGGAAGACCGGCAGGCCCGTTATATCGAAGCGGCTGTCAACGGAGTACTCATCTCATCATTGTATCTTCCGAACGGAAATCCCCAGCCCGGCCCGAAGTTCGCGTATAAGCTGGCCTGGCTCGAACGATTGATTGAGCATGCCGCCGGATTCGTGGCGTCCGGCTTGCCTGTGGTCCTCGCCGGGGATTACAACGTGGTCCCCACCGCCCAGGACATCTATCCGACCCAATCGTTAAACGAAAACGCTTTGGTACAGCCGGAAAGCCGAGACGCCTTCGCACGATTGTTGGAACAGGGTTGGACGGATGCGCTACGGAAACTGCAGCCGCACGGTCCTCTGTGGACGTTCTGGGATTACAAGCGGGACCGGTGGCCAGCGGACAAAGGCATGCGGCTCGATCACTTCTTGCTCTCAACGGGAATTGCCGAACAGCTCGTGGAGGGCGGCGTCGACCGATGGGTTCGTGGCGAAGAAAACGCGAGCGATCACGCTCCCGCATGGATTCGGTTAACAGGCGGATAAACGTGGGATGGAAATGAGATTACTTCGAAGTCAGTAGATACACAGCGAATGTTCCTAGCCAATGGCCTCCCTCGTAATGTTCTCCTGTTACGGAACGAAGTCCATCCTCCTGATGTTCGTGCGCGGAGGCTCGCAGCGCGGTGACTACCGCGCTGTTTTGAGGAAGGCTGGACGCAACGTTTCTCAGCATCCAAGCCCGGCTTAGGTTCAGCCCATCCAGGTGTGCGAGCTTTCCGTCGGTGGGGTCCGTGACTATGCCCGGCTTGAGCGGAAAGCCATTTGGAAAGAAATCGGCAAACCAGGCGGCGAACTCGGCTTTTGGTAAGACCCGGCGCATGACGTCCGCTTCGGCAAGGCACGGGGACAGGAAGTCTTCGCCGGACGGCTCATAGGCAATCGGGCAGGCGCGATCGTTACGATAAAAATCGAGAGCGCGCCGGCTCAGAAGAGATTCGAATTCTTTATCACCCACCACGCGCGCGTAATCCAGCATCAGTCCGATGCCGAATGCGGTATTGTTGTGCTCCCCTGTTCGGACTGGTCTGGTGAGTTTCGGTAGCCAAGTGACGGTCCGCATTCGCGCAACTCTCTCGAGCGGCGAAAGATCGGTTTGACAGCGCAGTTCCGCAGCAAGTTGAAGAACCCACGCCAACCCGTAGGGCCGCTCGAAAGCTTCGCGCCCTTGCGCGCTCAAGTACTCCGCTTCCCGCCGGATATTTTCAGGCGTCAGACTGATCGCAAGTGCCTCCTTCGCTTGTTTGGTGAATGCGGCATCTGGGAACGTACGTGCCAGCCGAGCGAGCATCCAGTGGCCGTGTACGGACGAGTGCCAGTCGAAACATCCGTAGAAGGCAGGCGTTAGATCGCGTGGGGCCCGAACGTCCTTGTCGGAACTAAGCGAATGAGCGATCTTGGTGGGATATTCGCGATGAACGCACGCCAGAGCGAGCTTTGCGAAACGCTCCGCTGTAACGCTGTCCAAATCCGCCGCTCCCGCGATTGCAAGGCTTGCCACAAAGAGTAAGAAGAGCCGCAAGGTCCAAATATCTCATAAGCACCTTCCGACCGACCTCAAGATTCCCGTGCCTGTCATGTCAGCGCCGGACCCGAATCTCACCAGACGCATCGAAGCCACTCCCAATCGATTCCCATCTGGAGTTTGCGCCCGATCGCAACATACCCGGCCAGCGTCTTCCCGGCCAGCATGGAGACGAGATAAGCAACGATCCAGGACCGAACCTCTCCGTTGCTGTGCAAGAACAGATTGGATTGAAGCTCTCGTCCGAAAAAGGTTCAGTAAACGTTCTGGTCATCGACCACGTGGCGAAGCCGACGCCGAATTGATGGCCGCAGGTTTGCCTCGTAGCCGCTATGCACCGGATGGCACTGCTTGCGGCACTCAGCTCAGTCAGTGCCTTCACGCAGTTCAAAACCGCAGTCCCGCTTGTGTTTGCGCCGGCGCTAGTGAGGGACTCGCATGGTAACGTCATCGACGGATTAACTGAAAGCGACCTGATCCTTTACGACAACAATGTGAGGCAGCCGATACACCTGGAATGGTCGGAATACCCGATTGATCTGGTTGTCGCTATTCAACGGGGAGCGAATGCCGGCGCGGTGCTCGACAAGTTAGGGCGCGCAGGTATTCTGCTCACGCAATTGATTGCCGCGAACGGCGGCGCCACTGCAGTGATCTCATTTTCTAGCGATGTTCGTGTAGAACAAAATTTCACCGGCGATCCCGATGCGGTGACGCACGCTATTCAACATCTCCACTACGATGAAGGCGGCGGGCGCACTCTGGATGCGCTGGTGCGCTCGGCTTTGAGTTTAGAAAAGCGGCCTGTTGGTCGTCGGCGAATCATACTGATCGTCAGCGAACGGCGCGATCGCGGGAGTGAAACAAAATTGCCCGCCGCTGTCGAGGCTATACAGCGGTCGAATGCGGCAGTGTATTGGTTGACTTTTTCTCCCTTCCTTCAACCATTCACCGCTAAGCTGAAGACGAAGGAAGATCTGAAGCCGGAGTCGGAACGGATCAAGTATCGAAAGTGTGCGCTTTGTCCGGGTCCGGACGATACCCCGATTCAACCTGACGTCGGTCCGGGCGGTGGCAAATATGCGCTGGGAGAACTGGCGCGGTTACGGTTGCCGGATGTTTCCGAAATGATCACAAAAGTCATGGGCGGTAAGAGCTTCAATGTCTTGAAGAAGAACGCGTTGGAGAGGGCGATCGAAGAAATTGGGCAAGAAGTGCATCGGCAATACATCGTCACTTTTCAACCTGCGGCGTCGGACGCGGGGAGTTTTCATTCGCTTCGCATAGAGGTAAAGGATCGGCCGGATCTAAAGGTAGTCACGCGCACCGGATATTGGAGTTTGCATTCTGGATCCTAGTTGGCATAGACTACAAAACATGCTGTTCTTTAGCTACTCGTTTTGGTATCGCTTCTGGGGCTACGGCCCAAGGGCGCGAGTGGCGTTGGCGTAAAGCCAGAACGGTTTCAGATTCAACCAGCCCACTCGAAAGAGTGGGCTTTTTCTTTTTCAGGAGGAATACAAAACGAATGATCATCTCCATGAGGCCACATGCCACGCAGGCAGAGATCGACCACGTCTGCGAGCGGATTCAGGAGTACGGGTACAAGGTGCACTCCATTGTCGGCGATGAGCGCGTCGTGATCGGAGTCGTGGGAGTAGGCGATGTTACCGACGCGCTCGATTCGCTGGAAGCTACGCCGGGGGTCGAGAAGGCGGTTCGGATATCCGCGCCTTACAAGTTCGTCAGTAAGGAATTTCGAAAGGACAAGAGCACCATGCGCGTGCAGAATACAAACGTTGGTGGTAATGAATTCGTTGTAATGGCCGGGCCCTGTTCGGTGGAATCCGAACGGCAGATTATGGAGACCGCCGAAGCCGTTCGCGAAGCGGGAGCGACGGTGCTACGGGGCGGCGCTTTCAAGCCTCGCACATCGCCTTACGATTTCCAGGGCATGGAGGGCGAAGGGCTTAAACTGCTGGCGAAGGCGCGCGCGGCGACGGGCTTGGCGATCATTACAGAAGTAATGAGCGACAAGGATGTCGAACTGGTAGCCGAGTATGCCGACATCATGCAGGTCGGAGCTCGGAATATGCAGAACTTCTCGCTGCTGAAGACTTTGGGCAAATGTGGCCGTCCGGTGATGCTAAAGCGCGGCATGAGCTCGACCATCAAAGAATTATTAATGTCGGCCGAATACGTCACCGCTCACGGGAACTCAGACGTTATGCTGTGCGAACGAGGTATCCGGACATTTGAGACGGCGACCCGGAATACTTGTGACATCAGCGCGATCCCGGTGCTGAACGAGTTAACACACCTCCCAGTGATCCTGGATCCGAGCCACGCTACCGGGAAGCGTAGCCTGGTGCCGGCTTTGTCACGCGCCGGGGTAGCGATCGGGGCGGATGGACTGATTGTTGAAGTGCACCCGAATCCGGAAAAAGCAGTAAGCGACGGAGCACAGTCGTTGACATTGCCACAATTCGCGGCAATGATGCGGGAACTAGCCCCTTATATTTCATTGTGGAAACAAAGCCGTATGACAATGGCTGGAGCTGTCACCGCTTAATCCGAAAAATAGTTGGAAACATTTCGCAGTTTTCTGCTATATTTCCCTAGTGAATTGACGCCAAGGCAAACGCCTAGCGGTGTCAATGAACCACTACGGAATGAGAGCGACATCGAAAGCCCCTCCTGCGCCGGTCCCGGATCGTCGACGCTACAGCAGCGACGATCTCCGTGAAGCTTTTTCTCCCGTCAGCTTCGATGAATCTGTAGCGATTGCCTCGGAGACACTTAGTGAGATGCTCCGCAACCGGACCGTCGCAGGTGTGACGCTTGAGCATCCGGAACGTCTCCTCAATGAAGCCCGCAGTTTAATGGCTGGGGCTGATAGTGAAGTAAGTTTCGATAGCGAACGATTTTCCAAAATTGTCGAGCTTTATATCCGGACTGGGATAAAAGTCGGTTCCACCGGTTACATGGCTCGACAATTCTCCTCCGTATTTCCGATTTCCGCGGTTTTCGACATGGTAACGGCCATGGCGCCCCAACCGGCCTCGTTTTACGAAGCCGGTCAACTGGCGAACGTAGCCGACAAAATCATCGCAGAAGAGTTCTCCCGCCTTCTGGGATGGGACCCCGCTGCTTCCGACATGATTACCACCTCGGGAGGATCGCTGGCCAACCTCACAGCCATCCTGGCGGCTCGTAACCATCGGATGCACGGAAGTTGGACAGGTGGTGTAACACAGACAAACGCCGGGAAATTCGCCATCGCCGCTAGCGCGGATATCCACTATAGCGTCAGCCGCGCGGCCGGCATTATCGGCACTGGCCAGAACAACATACTCCGTTTGCCTCTGAATGAACGCCGGCATATTTGTACCAGGAGAGCAATTGCGGTAATCGAAGCGGCGCATTTAGCTGGGCGCGAGACGTTCTGCATTGTTGCTTCAGCGGGTTCCACCCCAGTGGGTGCAATTGACCCGTTGGACGAGTTAGCGGACTACGCGCGGTCTAAGGGTATTTGGCTGCATGTCGATGCGGCGCACTGTGGCGCTTATCTTCTTTCCGACAAGCTGCGACCCCACCTTCGCGGCATAGAACGAGCCGATTCCTTCTGCATCGATGCACATAAGACTCTGTTTGTCCCGGCGCTTTGCACATTGCTTTTCTATCGCGATCGGCAGAAAGCCCGCAGCGCTTTCTCTCAGGACGCAAGTTACGTCTTAACGAACGCGAGGACGTCATGTCCCGGTTTGAGAGCGGCGCTAAGAACTTTG
Source organism: uncultured Bryobacteraceae bacterium (assembly GCA_964237255.1). Lineage (GTDB taxonomy): Bacteria > Acidobacteriota > Terriglobia > Bryobacterales > Bryobacteraceae > JALYXI01. The sequence goes on along the minus strand of CAXSIG010000046.1, from coordinate 7,437 downwards.
AATGCACAAAGCGTCCAGCAATTCTGAACCTATGGCTGGTATGGGCAATGTTCGGACCACGCGTAATCGCCGAAAAGTTGGAATACCTTGTCGATCTAACTTGGAACGCTTACACCTATCTCTCGCTTCTATCAGATTTTCGCGTCGTCCATGAGCCGGAAAGCAACATTTTATGCTTTGAATACCGTCCCGATGGGTTTCCCGACGAACAAGTCAGCGACTTGCAATTTGCTTTGTGGAACCGGCTCAGAGATGGCGGAGACATTTTTTTTTCGAAAGTTCAGTTGGAAGGACGCAACGTATTACGGATGGTTTTGATGAACCACGAAATCGATATCAGCCACATTATCTCGTTGACCTCGGCGATTCGCCGCGCGGCCCTTGAAATCATGGAAGAATGGGGCATCGCTTCTCTTCCTGCCGAAACGGTGGCCAACTAATGAGCGGCGCGCCATCGATGTTGGCGAGAAGTCAGGCAACCGACCTCGCCCACAAGGCCATCCCGGAAGCTCACATGACCCCCGGGTCAGTGGAAGCCGTTCTTGCCCTGCCCTCATTTCTTAGCGCTTTGCGCGAAGTAGAACGCTTATCCGGTACGCCTTTTGGAGTGCTTCTCCTTCCCGTGCAGCAGGAGGTGGTGCTCCGCCGGCTGAAGCAACTGGTCAACATTTCGCGTCTCAATCCGTTGTGGCGCGACAGGATCGACGGGGCGGGATTCTCGGATGGAATTAACAGCTTCGACGACTTCCAAGCGATCCCCATCACGGACAAAGATTGTTTTCGGGAAATGTCCACCGGCGCGCGTCCCGGAATGGTCGTCCCCATCGAGCGCGGCGGTTTCGAGATTGTTGCCAGCGGCGGAACCAGTTCGGGCCAGCCTTCGGAAACCGTTTATTCATTGAACGAATTAGAGGATACTTACAAGCTTTCCGGCGAGTTCCTGGGCGGTCACATGATGAATCGGTACCTGGGCGAAACCGGCGCCCGATGGGTAGCCACGACACTGGCGGATTATCAAATGTGGAGCAGCGGCACCATGCTGGGTGGTGTGCTTCAACGGATACCGGGGCTCAACTTCATTGGCGCGGGCCCCATGAGCCGGGACGTGTATCACCTAATGATGTCCTACCCCGGACCAAAAGCGATCATGGGTATCACCCAAAGCATCGCCCTGTTAGCGAGCTTTGCCGAAGGCATGGACTCTACCGCGCGGGAAAGTTTTCGCGTGGCCCTCTATGGAAGTGGTGCGTTGCGGCAGAAAGTGCAAGCGGATTTGAAGATTGCGTACCCCAACATTGCGATCCTGAGCTACTTCGCGGCCACTCAAGCCGAAGCTATCGGACTGCAGCTCGAAGAAAACTCTCTTTCGTTATCGACCGTTCCCGGTCTTCATCTGGTTGAGGTGGTAAACCCGCAAGGCCGCTGGGTGGCGGAAGGCGAGGAAGGTGAATTGGTGGTCACTCGGCTTCACGCCAATGAGGCCCCGGTTCTTCGCTACAAAGTGGGCGATCGCGTGATTCGCAGACCGGACTTGATTACAGAATCGCTGAATACCACTCAGTTTGAGTTTGTCGGACGTAGCGGAGACTTCATGCATATCGGCGACACGCAATACAACGTCGCCCGAGCGCTGGAGAACATTGCTTTAGAGTTCCGGGAACGCGGAATTTTGGATTTCGACCAGGTTGCCGCGGAAGTTCAGTTTAGAAACAATCGCGAATCGAAAGAGATTCGTTTGCTGGTCGCGACGCCGTACCATCGCGAGTTACTACCTCTCTTGGCACAGCGGCTGGGTCCGGAAGGTTCTTCTCCCGTGATTGTAAAGGGGCTGATCCGTTCGCTTTCCGTGTTCAACAGCCTGGAAGCGAACGAAGCTTCGCTCCTTCGAACTGGCTATGCGTTCGGACTTAAGCTGATCGATCCCGCCTCGCCGGAACTGGTGCGCACGGATGTAGGCAAAATTCCACTGCTAGTGGATATCGTTTAAAAGGAAATCAATTGCCGGATCTGAATATTCAAGTTTTCGTTGATGCCATATCGCTTCTTTCGGAGAGCCCGGTCAAAAAATCGGTGTTCATTTACGATGACAGTCCGTGCGAAAACCGGGAAGTGGGTACGCATGATGCCGCCTCGCGGGTTTACCCGGGCCAATTAGTCCGATGGGTTGTCAATCCGATCGACGTGCAAACCAGCGTTTGGATCAGCGGGATCAGCTTCGGCTCTAAAGAGACCGCGACAATGCCTCACCATCCTTCGCCTGCGCCCTCGATCGAGAACACCCTGGCGTTGGAAAACGGGGAAGTGGAAGAAACATCGGACACGTTGACGGACTTTGAGGTGGACCATGCCAGAGCGCCATGGCTCTGGGTGTGGGAGGGTTACGCTCCCTATTGCATGATTCCAAATCTGCGGTACCCCTACTCTCTCCGTTTGCGCTTTGGGCGGAATCCTACGAAAACCATCGTTGTAGACGGTCCCGCGTTGCTTTTTGAACCATATCCTCCGCTCCCCCATGTGGAGGCGGGCAGTGTCATTTAGCGTGGATCGGTTTCGAGCGATTCGGCGGAGATAATTCCATGCAGAACGGAATCTTAATGATGGTGGATGTCGCGGCGGTCTTGGACGAACGAAGCGTCGCGGACAATATTTTTCTGATCGATAACTCAAAGAGCGTCGGATCCGTGCGTGAGGGGACCGGCAAACTCACCTCTACGATCGGTGGTGCTTTGAATCCCGATGGCTCACAGGTCGGTGAAGGTGTCATGAATTGGCTTGCCTATAGCATTGCCGCACCTCCGCCCACTTTGCCCAAGGCTGTTTTCGTTGAGCCCCACCAGGAAGCAAAGCAACTTCAAGCCGTTTTGTCCAGCTTAAAACAAGCGGCTTCAGACCCGGCGGAAGTCGGCAAACTGCTTGCAAACGTTCAGGAATCCGAACCGACTGTCGGCATGGTTATGGAATTCGAGCCAGGACGACGGACATTTATGCCCGTGAGGATGCCCAAAATGTCCGGTAAATCCGGCACTCGAATGAGTGCGTCGGATATTTCCCCGGTGATCGTGAGCATTGACGGGCCTGCGGTTGAGGAGGGAGTGATTTTTCCCGCTCAATATGGCTCCCCGGATTTCTACACTGAAGGCTGGTATTGGAGCGCAACCGTCGATCTCCGGAAGACGGGCCTTCATCCCTACAATATTCATTTCGTTGTCTTCCGGCCTGAAATTGACCCGGATGGCACGGAGGTTTGGAAGCCTGAACCGTA
>CAXSIG010000046.1:2284-4165 GCA_964237255.1 uncultured Bryobacteraceae bacterium | reverse complement strand
GTTACCTCCGGCGTCGTCCGCAACGGCTTCACGGGCGGCCTCCCCTGTTATCTTTCGCTCGTTCCCCAGGAGATTGAACCCGAACCATGCCCCGTCGAAACCGGCCCAATCGAACCGCATACCCCCCAACCGTTCCTAGCGGAACAAGCGCCGATAGAGGGAAGCGCAATATGATTACTGTCAAGTTTGTCGTGGACGTGGTCGCGGCGTTGGAAGCGAGAACGCTCGCCGAGAATCTATATCTTTTCGACACGAACAGGAGAGGTGGATCACGTGACCAGGGAACAGACCGGCTAGCAACGGCTGTGAAGGAGGGCGACATGATCTGTTGGACGATCGCGCCGCTCGAATGCGAAGTGTTTGCGGAAATTACATCGATACAGATTCCTCTGGACGTTTGCGAGCCGCAGCGACAGCTGTTTCCGGGCACATCGGTGGTGTATTGGACGGGCGTGGTGAAAAAGGTGGCCGATGAGGTACCTTACTCGCTCACCTTGGGCGTTGGTCACCTCGGCTATCAAATGGCGTGGGGCAACGGTCCAAAATTAATCAAGAGCGCCGCGTAAGCAAAGGGAGAACAATTACTATGGCGCCGAACGAAAGCCAAGACGTCCAAAACAACCATCCGAGCCAGTTTAATTCGATCCAAATCAACATAGTGACTTCAATCGATGTCAGGAACACACTTGCCACCAAGTCGATTGACGGGCGGGCGTTCCTGATGGACAACAGCCCGGACAGTTTGAATAAGGGCACCGCAGCTTTGACCACGGTCTGCAAGCAAGGTCAGGTGCTGAATTGGCTGGTGTATTGTGTCGACACCCAGAAGACTCCGGAAGGAACCTGGCCTCCGACGGCTCGCATCGTAAACATTGCCTTTATCAGCAATGACGGCGAAAACGTGCAGGGCATCAAAGTTTGCGGCGACCTGAAGGTCTACGGCGGTCCCGACAAGATTCGCAGCCCGTACACGCCGTCTTATTATTATTATTGGGCCGGTATGGTGTTGCCGGAGATAACTCCCGGATTGTACAGGTATCGGTTAGTGCTTGAGTTCGATACCGGAAAGGATGGCGTGAAAGCGTACTACCAAATTTCAACCCCGCGTTTGCGGGTTGTTGCTATGGACGCTTAGCCTGGTCGATTGACAATTGCCGCGGTTGACGGCGATGATGCGGGAGTTTGCCCTCTACCTCGTTTTTTAGAAAGGAACTCTTGCCGGCGTGCCTCTTCTTGCTGGCAGGATGCTCCCGGCGTGAGCCAACTACAACCGTCGACATTTTGAAGCGGTTGCCGCAGGATGACGCGATCATAGTCAATTTGGATATCGATTCCCTACGACGCGGCGGAATCCTGAAACTGCTTTCGCAAGGTAAGGACGCCGTAGAACTGGAATACCAATCGTTCCTCAACGGTACCGGATTCAACTACGACCGCGATCTGGACCAAGCCGCAGGTTCGTTTGGCCCGGCGGGAACGTTCTTGATCCTGAAAGGTCGCTTCGATTGGGCCAAGTTAGAAGCTTACGCGAAGAACAACGGAGGTTCCTGTTATGACAAACTCTGTCGCATGCCGGGGAGCGTTCCGGAACGTCGCATCTCGTACTTGCCGCTTGGTAAGAACGTGATGGGCATGGCCGTCGCGACCGACGATCTTGCCGCATCCCGATTGACGAAAGACGGTCCCGTACCAGCGTTCTCAGTTCCTGCCCAGCCGATTTGGCTCGAGATGCCCGGGAGCGTCGTGCGTAAGGGTTCGGTGCTCCCACCCGCGACACGCTTGTTCACTACCGCGCTGATGAAGAGCGATCGCGTGATGCTTACGTTAGGTCCGGCAACATCGGGATATGAGCTGAAGCTCAATGCTGCGTGTCAGTCCGCG
>CAXSIG010000046.1:0-2274 GCA_964237255.1 uncultured Bryobacteraceae bacterium | reverse complement strand
GAAAGGGAAATCGCAAGATTTGGGAAGTCTCGTAGCATCCGGAAGTTTTTCGCAATCCGGCACATCGGTTAACGGCACCTGGCCCGTACCGAAGGACTTACTCGACAACATTGCGAAATGAGCGGCCGAATCGTCGTATGCGGCAACATGACGCTCGATGTCGTCGTTCACCCGGTTACCGAACCGATTGCCTGGGATACCAGCGTCCTTGTCGATACCGTCGGTCAGTACATGGGTGGTAATGGTGCGAGTTGCAGCTACACCATCGCGAAACTCGGCGTTTCGGTCACCTTAGTGAGTCTCGCAGGGCGCGATGCGATCGGTGACCAGCTAATTGCGAAACTTAATGGCGCAACGGTCGATTGCCGGATCGAACGCGGCGACGAGCCGACTTCTGTAGTTGTTTCCCTTGTGAATCCCGAAGGCAAACGAGCGCTTCTTTACCACTTGGGTGCAAGCGCGGCGAACTTTCCCGAGCGACTGGACTTTCCGCCCGATGCAAGCCACTTCCATCTCGGCGCAATGTACCGGATGCCGGATATACGCCGCCGGGGAGCGGAATGGATCTGGCAAGCGCAGGAGAGGGCGCTCACCACTTCTATTGACATGCAATGGGATCACTTAGGCGAGTGGCCTTCGCCCCCACCTTGCGACCTGCTGTTCGTCAATGAAGCGGAAGCGTTAGAGCTTGCGGCCGCCATTGATCGGCAGCGTGCCCGTAACATCGTGGTGGTGAAGATGGGTGCGCGCGGATGTAAAGTGCTCACGCCGGACGAAGAGTTTCAGATTGCCGGCATTCCGGTTGACGCAGTGGACAGCACCGGCGCGGGCGATTGCTTTTGCGGCGCTTATCTGGCGGCGCTCCATCGTGGCAAGTCGCATCGGGAAGCAGCAGACTTCGCGAACGAAATTGCGGCGCTTAGCGTAACGAATCCTGGCGCTACCACTGCGCTGGATTCTTTGAAATAGGGAATTTCTCTTTTCCCCGATCACGAAAGCCGCATGTCCAGGGAGTCGCTTTATAGAGCGCGAATTTCGAAACCAGCAGCCGCAATTGCTACCATGAGCAAAATTCAGGAAAACTTCATGCCCAGTTCCCGCCTTCTTTTTATTTCGCTAGTTACACTGCTCGGCGCCGCCGCTTCCGCCCGCGCCGCCGTACCAGCAGATCGCCATTCTCTTCGGCGCCGCCGCTTCCGCGCAAACACTTGACCCCAAGCTCTATTCCGAAATGCACTGGCGGCAAATCGGTCCCACGCGCGCGGGACGCGCTCGAGCGCTCTCAGGTGTCCCTAGCCAACCGAATGTGTTTTACATTGGTTTCGATAACGGCGGCGTCTGGCGCTCCACGGACTTTGGTTCCACTTGGACGCCCTTATTTGATAGCCAACCTACGGGATCGATTGGCGCAATCGCGGTAGCGCCTTCCGACCCGAATGTAATTTACGTGGGCTCAGGCGCTGGCATTATTCGCCCCGATCTCGCCACGGGTGACGGCGTTTACAAGTCGAGTGACGCCGGAAAGACCTGGACGCATCTCGGGCTGCGCGACACGCAGATGATCGCGAACATCGATGTCGATCCGCGCAACCCGAACCGTTTGTTTGTCGCGGCGCTTGGCCATCCTTACGGACCAAACGCCGAGCGCGGCATCTTTCGCTCGACGAATGGCGGCGCGACCTTCGAAAAGGTCCTGTACAAGGACGAATATCAAAGCGGCAACGATGTTCGGATCGATCCGAGTAACCCGAATACCGTCTACGCCGCTCTCTGGCAACAGCAGCAAGGCTTCTTCGAAAACGGTGCTTTCGGTGGGACCGATGGCGGAATTTACCGCTCGACCGATGGCGGATCCAACTGGACGAAACTCGCCGGGGGCCTCCCACCCATCATTCAAGCCAACCTCGCAATTGCCCCGAGCAATCCGAAAATCATCTACGCAACGGTTGCGGTCGGCGGGTCTGCGGCCACTGCTCCGCTTACTCCTGGACAAGGCGGGCGCGCACAACGGGGTGGACGCGGCGGAAACATCTCGTTCTACAAAACCACCGATGGCGGTGAGCACTGGGGCCTCGCGACCGACGATGCTCGCGTGTTCGAGACTGGCTCTACGGGACGGCACGCTCCGGATAATCGGCCGCTCGGGCGTATCGGTGGCGGCGACCTTCCCACCATCACCGTCGATCCGAGCGCCAGCTCGTTGACGTTGCCGGTGACCGGGTCGTCGTCGATCCCGGCCGGTCCGGCGCAGACCACGAGCACGACCCGCCCGGC
>CAXSIG010000045.1:15452-15770 GCA_964237255.1 uncultured Bryobacteraceae bacterium | reverse complement strand
TGGCCACAGGTTGCCGCGCTGGTCGGTGGTGACTCCTGCGATGGCCACGCCCGCGCCGATCGCCGGGCTGCTGGCGGATAGCGCCATGGTCTGGGTTGGCCCGCCGTTGTTGGCCACGTTGCCCAGTAGGGGGTTGGCGACCACCGCCGACCCGCCGAAGCCGCCGGTGGCAGTCGTCGTTTGGATGACGTTGTTCGTACCCGAGCTGGCGACGGTGCCGACGCCAAAGCCCTTGCCGGAGTCGTTGGTGTTCTGAACGTAGTCGCTCACCAGAGTGCCTTGCCCGTCGGTCGAGCCGGCCAGGCGTCGCGTGCTGCT
>CAXSIG010000045.1:2293-15442 GCA_964237255.1 uncultured Bryobacteraceae bacterium | reverse complement strand
GACCAGACTGGGTGGCAATGCCGTTGTCGCCGAGGCTGTAGATCGCGCCGCCGCCCTGCGCGGCGGCGTTGTTGGCGATCGTGGCGCTGACGGTGACGACGCGGCCGTTGAGGTTGAAGATTGCTCCGCCGAGGCCTTGGCCGTCGTTCGACGAATCGGCTGGGTTGTAACCGGTGCCGCCGGCAGCGACATTGTTTGCGAGTGTGGAATTGATGAGGGAGATCGTCCCGCCGTAGTTGAACACAGCGCCGCCCAGACCTCCGCCACCGGAGCCATACCCGGCCACGCCGCTGCCACCAGCCTTCCAGGCGGTCGGCGAGAAGATCGAGACCTTTCAGGATCGGCAGACCGGCGCGGATCAACGTAACGAACTGCTGGTTGAAGATCAGGAACTTTTCTAAATTGACTTTCTTCTTGCGCGGCCCGATGTTGATATCGGCGATCGACGTCGCGCCGCGCCGTGGCTGGATGGAGTAGATTAAAAATCCCTGGCCGGAAAATCGGTCACGGACTTCTTGTTCGGTGTTTGCGGAGGCGACCTGCGAATGCACCTCACCGCGTGAATCGGCATATTTGAGCACGAACTCCGACATTATTTGTCGCCTTCAACAATCTGGGCAGTCAGGGGCGCGCGGTAATTGAAGATGCCTGGCTCGACAGGTACGTTCAGGCGCTCTTGCGTGAAATGGAAGTCCAGCACGGAGCGGTCTTGGCCGAACACCCGAAGCCGTTCGATGTGGGCGTCGGCGCCGATGAGAAACTCGACGCGCGAGTAGGGAAGTGAATCGCTATTGGGGTCGGCCGCTATCCACGTTCCCTGGGTGTCAGTACGCAGGTTGAATGAGCGAAACTCTTTGTAGAAATTCAGCTTACCCAACAAAAACGCGAGTGGAGCGCGCATGTCTTCGGTTTCTTTCACTCCGGAGACTTCCACTTGGTTCGCTTCCGGATCATAGAACGAGGTGCGTTTGCCGTCCGAAACAAATACTTTGCCTACTGGATTCGAGTAATCCCAGCGCATTCGACCCGGCTTTCGCAGCGTTAATACTCCGGTTTCGGTACGGTCTGGCGTACGAGCCGCAGTCCAGGTCTCGGTGAAGTTCAATTTTAGCGATTGCGCGTGGTTATAGCGATTTTCAACCGACTTCAGGAGATTCTCTAATCGCGGTTCCGCGGCCGAAATCGACAAAACGAAGCCAAAGAATAAAATCCCGAATCGCCGCACATCTTTGAGACGCGCGGGGACTCGGGATCGTTGAATCAAGTTGCCGATGCAGTTAGAAAATCAACTTGATTCCTAGCTGCCCAGTGCGGCCGCCGCCTGAACCCGTGATCACGCCGAAGGTATTCTTCGAAGGATCAGCGCTGTAGTTACCGGCGTTCGCGTTTGGATTACTGAATTGCGGCGTGTTGGTTACACCAAAGAATTCGCCCCGGAGTTCCAAGCTGTACCGCTCTTTGTAGTGGATTACTTTGAAGAGGGAAGCATCCAGGTTGAAGAATGCCGGTCCGGTGATCGCATTGCGGCCTACATTTCCGAATACGCCCGGAGTCGTTTCCGTGACGAAACTCGTGGGACTGAACCACGGATTTCCGACATTGATTCCGTGGAGGTATTGAACGGGCGCCACTTGGTCCGCAGTCTGAGTGCTCCCAGGCGTATTCAGCACGGAACCCCCAGTGACGTTGAACGGAGTACCGCTCATCATCGTCAGGATTCCATTTGCTCTCCAGCCGCCGAAAACATTTCCGAGGAGTCCCGAGCTCAGGTATCGCTTCCCGGTTCCGAACGGCAGGTCATAAACGTAGCTTTGAACAAATGTGTGCGTTCGGTCGTAGTCGTTGCGTGCGTAGCTTCGGCGTGGATTGACATAGAAATAAAGCCCGCCATCGTCGCCGGTTTGGAAGCCCATCCCGCGTCCGTAAGTATACGCGGTTGTGAGAGTTAGACCAGAGGAAAAACGCCTGTCTAGCTTTACCTGAAGCGAGTTGTAAAGGTTCGAATAACCCGAGAAGTACAACGTGGTCCCCGCGGTTCGTCCGAACTGCGCGAATTCCGGTTGGCTGGCATTCCCACCCCCCGCTGTGGTGGCTGCGTTCAGGTTATAAGCAATCGCCGAATCAACGCCGTGATTCGCCACGTACGCAATGTCCAAAACCAATTTCCACGGGAGTTGTCGCTGCACAGCGAGATTCCAGGATTCCACGTATGGATTTTTGAAGTTCGTGTTGATTACGTTATACGCGGAAGCCACGGCGGGATTCGTGATGATACCGTTTGCCGGAATCGGGGGATTGATTGGGTCGGGAAAGCCCGCCTGGAATGTGGCAGGCTGCCCGTTCGGCAACACAGCCGGTCCATAAGTGCTAATCGCAGGATCGAACTGATTATTCGCCCGAATCGGATAATTGTACGCGTAGTTGTTGTCCGGGAACGGCGTGTAGCTGATTCCGAATCCGGCACGGATTACGGTTTTTTCATTGAAGCGGTATGCCAGGCCCAGCCGAGGTGCAAAGTTTTTGTAACGCGGCTTTAGGCCGAGATCGGAAGGGTTATTGCCTACTCCAGCAATTACGAGCGTGTTATTAACTGGATTGTAATTCGAGAAGCCGCCATCGAAGCGAGGCGTAGCGGCTTTGTAAAACTCCCAGCGCACGCCGTAGTTCAAAGTCAGTTTCGGGGAAACCGTCCAGCGGTCCTGAATAAAGCTGAAGACTTCCCATTGCCGGTAAGCGGGGAAGTATTGGCCCAAGTCGCGCCCAGCCTGATTTGGGAGGTCAAGAAGGAAGCTGGCAAAATTATTGTAGTAGCTGGTTGCCGGGCCACCTTTCAACCCCGTCTGCCCACCCGCGAACGTGTAAAGACCGCGTGGGCTGAACGTTTGATCTTGAAGTAGATCATCGCGAACGCGACGCAAATCGGCGCCGAATTTGATGGTGTGGTTGCCAAGGATTTTGGTCCAGGTATTGGATAGATCGATGTTTGCTTCCGCTCGTATCCAGGGCAAGCTGGCGGAGTAACCGATGGTGTTATTCGTATAGAAGTTGTTGATGTTGATTCCGACGATTCCGCTATAAAAGGCACCGATATTTACGCCGGGGATTCCCAGATTCGCCGAATCGTTACTCCCATAACTTGTCTGTTGGGCGTCGTTACGGTAATGGGCAACTCCCACGCGAACATCCGCGATCAGAGTGCTTGAGAATACCCGTGTGTAGTTAAGTCCCGTGCTGTAGGTCTTCTGGATGCCGGTTCCCTCGAAACTGCTTTGGGCAGGGCCTCCCGCGATCGCCCCGAAAATCGGAGCTTGAAAAACCACAGGCCGCGCGAAGCTAAACCGGCCCGCGAGACGATCCTTGTCCGAGATATTCCAATCAATCTTCCCGTCCGTGGAGTTTGTGTCTTTGTGATACGGAAGCAAAGCGAAATAGTTATTGGTACCCGAACTACTTGCAACGTTAGGCGCCGGAACTAACGCGATCAGCTTTGCGGAGATGGGGTTAATCCGATTGGCCGGAATCTGGTTACCGGGAAAGGGAGTTCGTCCTGTCCCGTCAGGGTTGCCAGTCGCCGGATCATAAATGATTGTGGACGAACCGCTGAGGTCGCCATTTCGTTGTTGCACGGTGGGGATCGTCAGCGTATTCGGGTTAGCCTGGTGGTCTGAAACGCGAAGGAAATCGCCGAAGAAGAACAACTTATTCTTTTTGATCGGACCGCCGATGTTGCCGCCGTAATAGTTGTAGTGAAGCGCGCCTACCGACTGATCAAAAAAGTTACGTGCATTCAGATGGTTGTTACGAAAGAACTCATAGGCAGCACCGTGGAACTGGTTGCCGCCGCTTTTAAGCTGCACGTTCACCACAGCTCCAGTAGCGCGCCCGAGTTCGGCGTCAAAGTTGTTCGTTGAAGCGTCGACGGTCTGGATCGCCTCAATAGGCGGGACAAGAATCTGAAGCAGTCCGGTCCGCTCGTTATCATCGATCCCTTCAATCTGGTAGTTATTACCCATGCGCAACTGGCCATTTACTTCCGTTTGAAGCGAGCTGGCGGCGTTGAAGAACTGGGAGTGCTGGAAGGTAGCGCGCGTAGTGCCCGGCACCAGATTGAGCAAGCTTTGGAAATTGCGATTCGTGCCGGCAGGAAGATTCGCAGTCTGCACCGTGTCGATCTTAGTTTCGACATCCGAGCGGTCCGTCTGCAATGCCGGCGGTGCACCAGTCACTTCGACCGATTCGCTAATGGCGCCAGGCTGCAGTTGAATATCGACGCGGGTGCTGGTATTGACCGGAACTGGAACGCCGTTCCGAAGCTCGCGCTTAAAGCCGGTAAGTTCCACCGACACGGAATAGGTACCAGGAGGAACGTTCGGGAAGGTGTAATTGCCGCTCTCATTCGAATTCGCAGTGCGAGAGGTTGCGGTGTTGGTTTCCGTCACCGTAACCTTGGCATTCGCTACGCTGGCGCCTGAAATATCTGAGACGGTTCCGAGGATGGTTGCATTCACTGCCTGGCCGAAAGACGAGCAAGCAGCAAGAAAGAAAAGTGCCACCGAGGCACAGATCGAACGAGGATTCATGTTGTTGTAAGACTCCTGAGACTACCTGCCGTCACCATAGCACGCCACCTGTTCGCCATTTTTGCCCCTAATAACTTATAGGGATAGGGAGTCTACCGATTGCCGGACGCCGGGCGTGGAATTACCAGCAGCCGGTGCGCGCAACTTCCCGCAGCAATTCTGAGTGTTTCCGGTCCGGCCAACACTTGAGATGTTAGTGGAAAGCCGTCGTCGTAGGCGGAAAGCTTATAGGTCTCTTCCGGCAGGCGATCAAATAGGAACTTACCATTGGGTCCGGATTCCGCGTATCGAGTCAAGGCCCCGGATTTCAGTTCCACCAGAACTCCTGGAGCGGGCGCCTTGATCGAGTCGCGCTCTCCTAGTCGATTAGGATTCATCTGGTTTGACGGGTCAAAGCTCGCGTACCCTTCTAAGCGAGCGCGTTTCGGATCGTCTTTATAAGCGAGCAGGTAAGCCAGATCATCACCGGCGTCCGACAAACGGCGCGTGCGGGTGCAGGCGCTGGTAAACAGGTAGTCTGAACCTTCGTCCTGATTCGCGTAGACCAAATAGGTTTCGCCGACTTGGAAATCGAATCCGCACTCGCCGAAGGAAGTCCAGAGGTCGAACGATTCTGGCGGATCGTCATCATCGTCCTTTGGGTTTTTTGAGGCGGGCTTGTCGGGATCGTCGTCGTCCTCGTTCTTGAATAGGGTTGTTACCCGAAAGTGCACGCGCGAACCGCGCTTCAGATTTTGGTAAAACTCCGACGCAATCTCTTCCGCAGTGGCCGGCTTTGGCTTGCGAGCGTCTCCATCGGACGGCAGATCAGGAAACGTTTTTCGATAAACCTCCACCAGCCGAGCCAAAGCGGCCGTAGACGGATTCTCTTCCGCCGCTAAGTACGCCTGATTGAGTGAGCGGAGCCTGGAATCATTCGCCAGGTTCCAGCGATTCAAGAACGCCGGTTGAACTGACTCCGCCTTGCCGATAAAGACTAGGTCGCTGGCGCGTACTTCATCGCAGGGCGTGTATGCGGATTCGCACTTGCATACCGCTGCCGCTCGCAGACTGAAAAAGAACAAGCTTACGACAAGCGGCCGCATTACGCGTGGTCAGTAGAGCGGGGCAATTGAATGGAGAAGACCGATCCTTCCCCCGGCGTGCTGGAAACGAGAATTTCCCCGCCCATCATCTTGACAAGATGTCGTGTTAAAGCAAGACCGAGGCCCGTTCCTCCGAAGCGCCGTTCGTATGAGCCGTCCCCCTGGGTGAATGGCTCAAAGATGCGGTCCAGATGGTCGGGAGTGATTCCGATCCCCGAATCGGTCACGAGAAAGAGAACAGATTCCGCTGAAGGTGAGAGCACCTCAAACTTTACTTTGCCGTGTTCGGTAAACTTGGCCGCGTTGGATAAAAGGTTGCGCAGGCACTGACGAAGTTTCGGTTCGTCGGCCGCTAACGCCCCCACGTCTTCTGCAATCTCAATCTCAAAGCGGTTCGCTTGCTTATCGAAAAGCGGCTGAGCTTCCTGAGCCACACTGCGCGCCATCTCCGCTACACGGAACGTAGTAGTCTCCAGTTCCATACGACCGGTTTCAATCTTGCTCAGGTCGAGAACGTCGCTCACCAATCCAAGAAGGTGCCGGCCCGCACCATGGACACGCTGTAAATCCTGAACCATGGCGACCGATCCGTTTTCCTGCGCCTCTTCCTCCATGATTTCCGTATAGCCCAAAATCGCGTTCAACGGTGTACGCAACTCATGGCTCATACTGGCGAGGAATGCGCTTTTCGCCCGGCTGGCGGACTCAGCCGCGGACTTGGCGCGCCGCAGTTCCTCTTGCATCGCACGGTCTTCGGTGATGTCGGTATGGACGCCGACCCACTCGCGAATTGCTCCCAGCTTATCCAGTACCGGGACGCCGCGCACGGCAAACAAACGATACTCACCGTCGGACCGCCGAACGCGATGTTCGACTATGTAAATTGCGCGCTTCGCAACAGCTTGGTTCCATGCATCGATACTGGGCTGCGCGTCTGCTTCATGGACCGCATTCGCCCAACCATAGCCGTGATACTCATCCTGAGTCTGGCCAGTGAACGTACCCCATGCTTTTTGCTCGCCGGTCATTCGCCCATCCGGACTATTGGTCCAAACGATGTCGCTTACACACTCGACGGCAGCTTTAAATCGCGCCTCGCTTGCCGCCAACTCCGCCGTGCGTTGGGTGACCAAATCTTCCAGTTGAGAATTCAATTTGCGAACGTTGCCCTCCGCGGCTTTTCGATCCTCCACCTCCTGCCGAAGCTGCGCCGGGCTCGGCAACGCCACCGCTTGCGGGAGCAGGCGAAACAAAAGGACCGCGGTGGGAAGGGACGCTAGCGCGGTAACGGCTTTCACGACGCCATCGAAGCGATAAATCGGGTGCCAAAGCGTGTATATGTTGAGCAGATGCGTACTGCCGCAAGCCAGAATAAATAATCCGAACAAACCGAACATCCAGGAGAATGCCAGATCACGCCGCCTTCGAGTCAGAAGGACCAGCGCCGCGGGAATCAGAAAATAAGACGCGGCGATTAACCCATCGGAAACTACGTGTAGCCAGATAACGCTGGGTAAGCGGAGGCAGTACACGTGGGGCATAAAGTCGGTGGAGAAAAGCTTGCGGAAAAATTCCAACATAGTCGCCCGATACCCGCATTATCCGCGATGTACTGAGTTTGATGGAGTAAATGACGGTAATCTCTCCCTCTTCAGATATTGTCTCCATCATTATCGGATCACCAACGAAACCAGAAGCGAACTGCTTTGGGGCCAACGGATTCAAACGAAGCGGCCTCACGCTGCACGTTATTGTTAGGCAACCCCCGTTTCAGAATCGTCGCTGGGATTGGGTTCGCGCTGGGATGACCGTGGGTCGGGATGGGTAGGTTCCGGGTTGGTTGTCGGGTTAGCCGGGTCGGCGGTGGGTTCACAGCTTTCGACCATTTCCTTTTGTTTACAAGCACTTGTTGGGATCACCCGAAGATTTACATTTCCCCGGATCTGATCAAGCTGAGAAACGGCGCGATCAAACTGGCTTTGGTAGCGCTGGGCGGAGATTTGCAAGACCTTACCCACACGGGATTGGGCGTGAAGATCGAGGAAATTTGATAGCGAGCGGAGACGGGGGTGTTCGGAATTGTCCTCCGGGGCGGACAGGAGACCGAGAGTAAGACGTTCGAAGTTCCAGGTACGTAGAATTTGCCATCGGGCGACGATCATGCGTTGCACCAACATGGCTTCTACGGCATCACGCGGGACAAAGCGGTTTTCGAGCTGCTGGGCAACGCGGGTGAAGTCTGTTTCGGATTCGCCCGGAAGGAGGATGGATTTAGCGGCTTTGGAATAACTTTTTCGATTGGGGGAGGCGTGCCCGGAGGAGTTGCGCTTGCCTTCGGAGCTGGTTGGGCCTCGAGAGCGAGCTCCGTTGCAGCGGGAGGCGGCGATTTGTGCGGGGGTTCGACGACGGTAGAGCATGGTTCCGGTTTCATTCTGGAGGATCCAGATTGCGATAGAAGTAGATAATTCAGTTAAACCATTGAGAAGAAAGGATAAAATAATTCTGTTTTTAAGGCACTGGTAGGACGAGTCCGGATTCTGATCGTTAAAACTTTAGAAAAACTTGATCGCGATAAAAACTCGGCGTTTATTAATGATCCGAGTTTTGCGATTACAAGGAGATGCTGTGCAAAGCAGCGGCAATTTTTTCGCGACGCGAAACACCGACCTCAGGCCGTCAACGGCTGACCAGCTGACTTGCATTCTTACTCGTCTCAGGCCGCGTCTTGGAATCAAAGTGAAGGTTCGGCAAAATGGAGCCGCGTAAAACGCGTTTGCGTGACCCATGGCAGTAGTCTCGTCGAGATTGACATATTGGGCACACTCCGATCCTGACGGACTCACCCCGGAAGACCCGAATTCCAAATGGCAGCGACTGTCTACACACCTCAGAAATGTCGGTACACTCGCTTCGCGTTTGGCATACGAAGCTGCGCCACTGGACCACGATTTTCACTCCGCCGCAGAAACTGCCGGCCTCCTCCATGACCTAGGGAAGTACACGGAGTGCTTCCAGCAGATGATTCGAACCGGAAAAGGGCGATGTCCGCACGCCGCACACGGGGCGTATGTGGCCTACCAACATGGAAGAATCGATGCATCGTTCGCTATCGTCGGCCATCATTCCGGGATACCAGACATAGGAGGAGAAAATTCCTGGCAAAGCCGGTTGAAGAACATCCAGAGAGAAGCGGATGCTATTCGAGGCAACGCCGGGGAAGACTTTCCGGATCTACTACCCTTTGCACTTCGAAGTGCTGGACCACTGATTCCAGATCTGCAATTCGATTTGCGAACCAGACTGCTGTTTAGCTGTTTAGTGGATGCCGACAGACTAGACACGGCAGACCGAAGCTCTACGTCCCTACCTCTTCTTGCCGGAGACCGTCTCGCCAAGTTGCTTGAGCGGCTTCAAGAACTACAAGCGCTTGCCGGCACTTCGGTGGTGACTAGCGCGCGTCATAGCGTACTCAGGGACTGCTTGGCAGCAGCTCATTCAAACGATCGTTTACTATCTCTTACAGTTCCCACGGGCGGAGGGAAGACCCTTGCTGCAATGGCTTTGGCCTTAAAGAGGGCGGAATTAAACCCGGATGACTACCGGCGAATCATTGTGGTGATTCCCTATCTTTCGATCATCGAGCAAAACGCGGAGGTGTATTCGCGCATTTTCGGCCGCGATGCCGTCTTGGAGCATCACTCAGGCTCGTTCGATCGGCGCACAGCGCCTTCCGAAGAGGATGAGGCTGATGACGCGTCCCGCGACCGACGCAACGCCACAGAAAATTGGAATGAACCAATGATTGTGACAACATCGGTTCGCTTCTTTGAAAGCCTGTTCTCTAATCGGCCATCGGACCTTCGGCGAGTTCATAACATCGCTCGATCCATCATAATTCTCGATGAAGTACAGACGCTGCCCCGATCAATGCTCGCGCCCCTGCTCTCCATAATCCGCGAACTCTCCGAAAAGTGGGGTTGCACTTTTGTATTCGCGACAGCCACACAGCCAGCATTTGAAAAGCAAACGACTACGGCGTCGCGGAAGGATGCCAGATGGAAGCTGGGCACTTTGCGAGAAGTAGTCCAGCAACCCGACAAACTGCGAGCTTCTTTGAAACGCGTGACCATCGAATGGGAGATCGAAGAGCCGGTTTCCTGGACTGGGCTTGCTTCCCGACTGATGGAAAATCCGACTGTCCTTTGCGTTGTAAACCTTCGGGAACACGCCAGCGCCCTCTATGACGCGTTGATCGCGGAAATTGCTGCGCAAGGTGAGGAAGGGGCCGGTGAACAATGCCTCCACCTTTCGACCCGGATGTGCGCCGCACATCGACTGGTTGTTCTTGCTGAAATCAGACGCCGTTTGGAGTTGAAATTACCGTGTCGGGTAATCTCGACGCAATTGATCGAGGCCGGGGTGGATGTAGACTTTCCGATTGCATTTCGCGCGCTTGGGCCTTTGGACGCGATCTTCCAGGTGGCGGGCCGGGTAGATCGCGAGGGCAAACATACTGCGGAGCAAGGTAAACCGGCCGGGCGCTTGATCGTGTTTCAATCGCCTGATCGAAAAACACCTCCCGGAGCGTACGAAGAAGCAACTGTGCGCACCTTTACTTTGATCAGGGAGGCTCTCCGCCGGAACGAATCAATACAGGCAGACTCTGTAAACGAAATGCGGAAGTTCTGGAACCGATACTACGGAGACGAAGGCGTGGATCAAGGACAGGTTATCGAGGCTGATCGCCATAAGAGAAACTTCCGAACCGTTGCCGATAGTCTCGAAATGATTAGCGGCCGAACGGTAGACGTATTCGTGCCTTACGATGACGTCGCGCGCCACGCGATTAACGATCTTCGGAAGATGAAGCGCCTTACCGGCGATCTTCGACGTCGGCTTCGGCGCTATACCGTTGGCCTGCAACCCTACGAGATAGGAATCGCGCGTGGAGTTCTTGAGGAAATTGGAGCAGATTCGGGAATTTGGGTTGCTGTCGATCAAGCTTATACCGCTACAAAAGGGCTAAAGTTATCTTTGGAAATTGAGGACTTTATATCGTAAAGTTAAGTTCCGTCTGAAGATCTCGATAAATATTTCTGTGGAAAAGCCGACTTACTCTAGGGTATTGCCCAGTACGGTTTAATAATCTGAATTGGTCTTGTTTTGCTTGAAGGCTATGCGTAGATGATCCCGTTCGCCGTTCAACTAAAAATCTGGGGAGAATTCGCCCTGTTTACTCGCCCTGAGGCAAAGGTAGAGCGAGTGTCGTATCCCGTTCCGACGCCATCGGCTGCGCGCAATATTCTGGACTCCATATGCTGGCGTCCGGAGATGCGATGGATAATCGACAGCATTTCCGTCCTTAAGCCGATTCACTATATGTCTGTGCGCCGCAATGAGGTTCAGAGCAAGATTTCGCAAAGCGCCGTTAACTCGTGGATTGCCGATCCTGCCAAGTATCAGCCACTGGCCGCGGGCGCGGGTCGGGATACAGAAGGAACACCCCGCAATTCCGTCTTACTGCGCGATGTCGCTTACCTGATTTCCGCGCATCCCGTGGTCTTCGACCGTTCCGGCGATAACACTCCCATGAAGTATGCCTCCATGCTGCAGCGCCGCATCGAGAAGGGTCAGTGCTTCCAACGCCCTTCGCTGGGATGTCGTGAATTTGCCGCCAACTTCGGTCCTCCGGATCCGTCCCATCATCCCGTTGACCTTTCCGAGGATCTCGGTCGCATGTTGTATGACATTGTCTTTCGTCCGGAAGGAAATCGAGCGGTGTTTTTCGACGCGAAGATTGAAGGCGGCATTATGGACACCAGACCGGAAATCGTTCTAAAAGCAAATACCAACCGCGAGGAGCTTTTGACATGCTCGTACAAGCGCTAGCGGCCTACGCCGACGAATATCTTTCCGATCAGCTTTCCGAGGAAGCTTGGGAAGAGAAACCGGTTCCGTTTTTTCTTGAGATTGGCACTGACGGAGAATTCCTAGCTGCTGTGCCACGTATGCGGCAGGAAATACGCGGAAAGAAAACGATCTCTCTTGCGCAGACACTTACCATTCCGAAGTCCCCCGTGAACCGCAACAGCGGATTGCATCCTCTGCTTGCCGCTGATGATATCAAGTACGTCCTTGGCATCGGGCCATGGACGAAAGCCGAGCCTCAGGATCAAGCCAATGCCACAGAACGACATCAGGCATTTGTGAATCTGCTCAAAAAGGCTGCATCTGAACTTGACGATCCGGCGCTGGCGGATTGCGTCCGATTTTATGAACGTCCAGATCAGCTTGAGAACGCCAAAGCGTCGCTCTCATCGGCCAAAGCGGGGACCTTTGTCGCGCTCTCAACACCAGAAGGACCGCTCACCAGCCGCCTGGCTATTCGTAAATATTGGAACACCCATTTTGGCGCGGCTTTCCAAACGCGCGTGGAATCCGGGGGGATTGCGGAATGTCTGGTGTGCGGCGAAGTCGGCCCGATTGCCCCAACCCACGAGAAGATCAAGGGTCTTTCCGCGGTTGGCGGACAAGCTTCCGGTGTTTCGCTGATGTCCTTCGATAAACCGGCATTCCGGTCTTACGGGTGGGAACAAAACGCCAATAGTCCCGTTTCACCGAATCGGGCAACCGCCTATGTTCTTGCATTGAACGATCTGCTTCGCGCCGGGAGCGGAAAGAGGAAAGACATCGCTGGGACGGCGTTCGTTTACTGGACACGCAAGCCTTCGGACTTTGATGCGTATCGGCTCTTAGATCGTGCAGACGAGCGTGAAATCACGACAATTCTCAACCTGAGCGAAAGGAGCGATCCCGATCCAAACATGTTTTACATGGCAGGCCTTGCGGGAAACGGAGCGCGGCTGCAGGTTCGATACTGGCTGGCGGATTCGCTACAGCGCGTCAAAGCGAATGTTCACGGCTGGTTTGACGGTTTGGCGATCGTCAACAAATACGGCCAAATTGCCCCGCACCCTAAATTGTGGCAATTTCCGCTCGAACTGGAACGGAAGGGCGAGCCTCCTGTGCACCAGATGCTGACGTTGATGCGCCGGGCAATTGAAGGCAAGGCACAATCCCTCGGTCATCAGATGCTAAGTGCCGTCTTAAGCCCGCTACGTCACCCACCCGAAAGTAAAGCGGGAACAAAAGATGCGTTCGATCTACGATTTTCACCGGTCCGGATGGCTCTACTTCGGCTTTGCATAAACGATCTCAGCACAGGAGAAATCATGATGAAGGAAAGTATTGATTTAAAGCAGGAGAACCCCGCCTATCTTTGTGGCCGCTTGCTTGCCGAATTCGAAAATCTTCAGGAAGCAGCTTATAGATTTGCAGGCGAATCAAAGGTGAATTTGACGGTAGGCGACCGCTATTATTCTCTCGCGTCCACCAACCCCCAACTCGCTTTCCCGAAGATGGAAGCGCTGGGCAAATCCCACTTTCGGAAACTCAATCGAAATAACCCTAAAGCCAAGAACGCC
>CAXSIG010000045.1:0-2266 GCA_964237255.1 uncultured Bryobacteraceae bacterium | reverse complement strand
ATTGAAAGAAGGGTCGCTGAACTGTCCGAGCGAATCGGAACCAGCTTCCCAACAGTGCTTAGCATGGACGCACAAGGCCGCTTCGCTTTAGGCTATTACCACCAGAAAGCCGAGAACATTCGCCAGAGCATTGAATCGGCGGCAGCAAAGAAAGACCGGGAATCGAAGGATGTTCCCGAAATTCCAGAGGGCACCAATGAACACAATTAAGAACCGGTACGACTTCGTTCTATTTTTCGATTGCCAGGACGGTAACCCCAATGGCGATCCGGATTCCGACAACAGCCCGCGTGCCGATCCTGAGACTTTTCAAGGTCTTATTTCCGATGTTTGTATCAAAAGGAAGATTCGCGACTACGTACTGTACGCGAATAGTGAGGACGGCGTAGTAAAGCCGGGATACGACGTCTTTGTTCTTGCCGGCAACACGCTCGAGAGCCGGCAGCGCATGCCGTTCGACCACTTGAATCTCCCAAAAGGCAAAGAAACGAAGGCGTCCGATACAGAAAAAGCGCGCGCCTGGATGTGTGAGAACTTTTTCGACATCCGATCCTTCGGCGCCGTAATGAGCACGACGGACTTCAATTGCGGTCAGGTGCGGGGTCCGGTCCAGATTACGTTTTCGCGATCAATCGATCGGATTTTCTCAACCGAGCACACCATCACGCGCCAAGCGTTTACCGGTGAGAAGGATATCAAGGCAGGTACCGGCACCTTCGGTCGCAAGCACACCATTGCGTATGGCCTCTATCGAATGTATGGGTTTATCAATCCGATGTTTGCCGACAAAACCGGCTTCTCCGAAGAGGATCTCCAGATGCTGTGGAAAGCGTTTCGAAATATGTTCGATGTGGATCGTTCCGCTGCGCGGGGTCTGATGTCCACTCGGGGACTCTACGTTTTTAAGCACGACTCGAAACTAGGTTCCGCTCCCGCCCAGGGACTATTTGAATCGATCTCGGTTAGCCGGAAGGATGGCGTGAAAAATCCGCGGGCTTTCAGCGATTACTCCATTGTGATGCCGAGCAAAGAGGCTTTACCACTTGAACTATCGGGAAGACGAGCTTCTTCCCTTATCCGGCCTTCAGCACCTTACATTCTGCGAGCGGCGCTGGGCATTGGTTCAGGTAGAGACTCAATGGGCCGAGAACGCATTCACGGCGGAAGGACGAGTTCTGCATGAGCGCGCCCATTCGGCAGAAGTTGAGTCGCGCCCCGGAGTTTTGACTCGCCGGACCTTGCCGCTTCGCTCGTTCCGGCTTGGGATTTCAGGACAAGCCGATATCGTAGAGTTCGAGCCTGGGGAGCCAGGTATTTCCATGGAAGGGAAGTCCGGATGTTGGCGTCCTTTTCCGATTGAATACAAACGCAGGAAAGACCGATCGGGAGCCAGCCCTTATCGAATCCAACTTTGCGCGCAAGGCATGTGTCTGGAGGAAATGCTGGGTATTGAGATCGCGCGAGGCGCAATTTACGATGGAGCTACCCGGCGTCGTACACCCGTGGAATTCGATTCCAATCTTCGAGGTGCTGTTGAAGCCGGCGCCGCGCGCATGCATGAATTACATCGGTGCGGGACAACTCCTGCGCCAATTTACACGAAGGCATGTGAGAAATGTTCACTGCTGGAGCCTTGTCAACCTTGCGCACTCACTAGATGGTCATCTGTACATGAGTATTTCTCGCATCTCCTATAACTGTGCGACCTCTTCTCAACGTCTTATACGTAACTTTGCAGGGCGCTTACCTAACTCGAGAAGGTGAGACAGTCGCGGTGCGACATGAAGAGCAAACCAAGCTTCGCATACCGATTCGGACGCTCCAAGGAATTGTATGTTTCGGCCAGGTGTCCAGCAGTTCGTTTTTGATGAGCCTCTGCTCGGAGTTCGGGGTGGGAATCTCCTTTCTGACGGAAAACGGGCGATTCTTCGCCAGAGTACAAGGCCCAATGTCCGGGAACGTTCTGCTGCGAAGGCAGCAATATCGCACGTCCGATGATCCCGCGGGCACGCTTAAGATCGCGCGCTCCTTGGTGCTTGCGAAAATCGCCAATAGCCGCACGGTGTTAATGCGCGGGGCGCGCGATCAGGACATATCCGACAAACAGGCCGACTTGGAGAAAGCAACGCTGAGGCTGGAATGCGTTTTGAGGGATGTGGGCCGGGCGGAATCTACTGAGAGCGTCAGAGGTTATGAAGGGGATGCAGCTCGCACCTATTTTTCGTATTCAATTCGCTGATCGCGGATGGACGAGACGGGTTTACGT
>CAXSIG010000044.1:5425-15845 GCA_964237255.1 uncultured Bryobacteraceae bacterium | reverse complement strand
CCAAACTGGCGTTCATAGGGCAGCGCGTAATTGCATTGAACTATCTGGGCGCTGGTGGGTTCGCGAATTGCCTTCCAAATTCGAGCGAGGCGCCTTTCCGCGGCTTCGGCAAACCCCGCTGCTCCGTCGTGATAGTAGCGGCTGCGCAATCCTTGGCTACACTCGGCGATGACGATGACTGTGGGCTGATGCCGATACAAGCCCGATGCCGGGTTGAAGGATTCTAATTCGGTGGCGTCGAAAGCTCCCTCATAGACATGAACATCGGTGCCGACGTCGGCGAACAGTACACGCAAAAGAGGAACAAACTGTTGAGTGGCAGCATCCGACAGAACCGCTATGGGCAGCCCAGGCGACACGGCGCTCTGCGGCAATTTCCGGCTTTTGCGAACCAGTTGTTGATAATCCAGATCGAACACGGCGTAGACAACTAACTCTACCGCGCTGTGATGGAATAGCAGCACACATGCATCGACGACGTTTCGTTCGTTCCGCCGCTACTACCGCGGCAGGTCTGATGTCCGGCATTCGTCCCGCGTTCGCCGCGGACGCCGAGGTCGAGATTTCGCCGGACAAGCCCGGCGCGGAGATCAGTCCCCACATTTACGGACAGTTCATCGAACATCTGGGCGGGGTGATTTACGACGGCATCTGGGTCGGACGCCAATCCAAGATCGCGAATATCGGCGGCATTCGGAAACAGTTTGTCGACGATATGAAGGCCATCAAAGTACCGAATTTCCGATGGCCCGGCGGATGTTTTGCGGACGGCTATCACTGGCGCGATGGGATCGGAAAGACGTCTGCACGGCCTCGGACCTATAACTACTGGCAAGGTACTCTGCCCGCCGGTTTGGATCACACCGAAAACAATGAGTTCGGAATCCATGAATTCATGAACCTGTGCCGATTGACCGACGCGGAACCGTATCTGGCGGCGAACATGGGATCGGGATCGCCTCAGGAATTTCATGACTGGATGCAGTATTGCAATGCGCCCGTAGGTACGGTGTCGCTGGCGCAAGAGCGTGCGGCCAATGGGAGCCGCGATCCGTTTGGCGTCAAGTATTGGGGTGTTGGAAATGAGTCATGGGGCTGTGGCGGTGATATGTCGCCGCAGGAATATGCAACGCTTTACCGGCGCTTTGTGACGCAACTCCCCGCGTATCAGCCAAGGCCGTACCTGGTTGCAGTAGGGCCACGCGGACATTCGCAAGGGTTTGACCTCGACTGGACGAACGGTTTCTTCGGCGCAATGGAGGGACACCATACGCCCGTGCACGGCTTATCCGTTCACTTTTACACCGATTTTCGAAAGAGCCCCGAAAAGATTTCTACTTTCGACGCTCGCGGATGGCATGACGTAATTCGGGAAGGGGCGCGGGTTGAGGAAGTCATAACAAAACACTGGGCCGCGATGGCGAAATACGATCCCGCGCATCGGACAAAACTGATC
Organism: uncultured Bryobacteraceae bacterium; assembly: GCA_964237255.1. Classification (GTDB taxonomy): domain Bacteria; phylum Acidobacteriota; class Terriglobia; order Bryobacterales; family Bryobacteraceae; genus JALYXI01. The sequence continues at coordinate 14,389 of CAXSIG010000044.1, read as the reverse complement.
ATCGATGAGTGGGGCGTGTGGTACGCCCCCGGTGAAGAGATTAACCCCCGGTATATCTTGAGCCAGCCGTTGACCCTGCGCGATGCGGTTCACACAGCGGTAACTTTCGATATTTACAATCGCCATGCAGACAAGGTGGCGATGACCAACGTCGCTCAAACGGTCAACTGCATCCATTCGCTATTCCTTGCCGAGGGCGACCGGTTTACTCGTACTCCCTGCTATTACGTGTTTGCGATGTATCGCGGACATATGGGCGCTCAGGTAGCGCCTATGAAAATTTCGGCGAGCGGTTTATCTGGTTCGGCGTCGTTGAAGGAAAAACGGCTGTTCGTTACGCTCACGAATTCGTCGCTCGATGCTGCGGTAACCGCGCGTTTGGGGGTGACCGTAGGAAGCGTTTCTGAAGGGCGCGGAACAGTGTTGACTCACGCCGATATGACTGCACACAACAAGCTTGGCGCGCCGGAGACGGTGAAGCCGGCTGCGTTGCCCGTAACCGTGCGCGGCAATCGGGTTGAAGTAACGCTACCGGGGCGCGCTGTGGCGGCTTTAGAACTGGTTATTGGCTAAGGGCGCGAAGGTCTGAGATGTAGCAACCCAGAGCTTTCGTTCTGGGATGTGGGACGGGCTTACCGGCGAGCGATGCATCGAGAGCATTGCGTAAATCGAGTTCCGTCGGCGTGTGCTTCGACACGCCGAGCTTCGCGAACGAGTTATCGATTCGCCCGCGATACAGTACGTCGCCGTGTGCGTTAACGATTGCCGCTTCGGGTGTGATGGTTGCGCCGGTCTTCTTAACCAACTCGTGTTGGCGATCGACCACGAACGGGTATCCTTTGTGACCATACTGAGCGGCATGGCTGCGTGCGGCTTCTTCGGTGAGCGCTGGATCTACGTAGACCAGTTCACATTTTGCGCCTTTCGGCTGATAGTCGGAGCAGATGCGGTGGATCTCCGGCGCAAACGCGTTCGAGATGGGGCAATCGTTCGTGATGAAGAAATAGACCGTCTCGGATGGTGCTGCGAAGAGCAGCAACGCGAGCAAAGGCCCAATCACTGCGCTCCCATACCTCCGCCCAGCCTGGCTTGCACCCACTTCCGAAGCTCCGCATCGCTCATCAGCCTTGGGATCGCGACGTCTCTAGTGTGTTTGCGATAGTCGCCCAAAAGCGTTTGCAGATCAGCTTCGCTATGCGGGTAGAGTTGCAGACTCACGCTTCCCATTTCATCTTTGGACTGCTCGCCCCAGGTAATCGGGATAGGAGGATTCGACGGGTTACGCGGATTTTGCGCCGAGTTATCCCACATGACCTGACCATCCAAACGCGTCCCTTTCGGAAGCGATACTGTCCGGTCAAAGAAATAACGGTCCTGCCAGGAAAAGTCCCAATCTTTAATGTCGAGCAGCGTTTTGACTTCCCCATTCGGAAGAGTCGCGGTCAACTTCATCTGCTTACCGAGATAGTGCGAGTGAGCTCCCACGCTGATTGCTTCCACGTCAACCGGTATACGAATCCTTCACTGTGTAATCGTTTGCTCCGGCAGGAATCTTTGTCAGTGCGAAGAGCCCGTAAACCGGGGGCAACTGAACGGAAGTGAGAGTGTGTTCCGGAGCCTTCTTCGCGAAAAAAAGGCCGATTTTGGATTGTTCCGTTTCCGCTTTTCCCGACGGATGAAAGTGATACTGAAATACCAGGTCGGAGCCCTTCGGGAGCTTAAGCGCCAAGCCCTCGGGAAGCAGGGGGGGCTGAGCGCCAACGGCCACTCCACCCATCGGAATCATGCCGCGAGTAAACCGCATGCCCTGCGCCTCGTCCATATCTTCGGCTTCGGACTTACGCGCTTCACCGGAGCTGTCCGCGAAATAAAGGACATGGTGAACCACACCGTGCGAAGACGGCCGCAGCTCCACCGCCTGGACCCATTCGTCCTTCTTTAGGTTACGCGGAATCACGAAGTTTCTGTAGATATCGGCTCCGTCGGCTCGGACGGTGAACGCCTTCGGCATCTCGACCACCAGATCGGGAGTACCGAGCTGCCACCCTTCCGCAAACTTTGGAAGCGGCGGCGTTTTGGCGGCATCTCCTTCCGGGGAACCTTGCTTGACCCAGGCCTGTATTTTGGCGATCTGCTCATCAGTAAGCCTCCGCGAATCGCGGTACTCATACGAAGCGGGCTCAGCCTTCCACGGCGGCATAAAACGGCTGGCAGTTACTGCCGCAATGATCTTGGCCCGTTTCGCTACTTCGTTATAGCTAGTGAGCGGAAAGGGCGCGGATTGGCCAACCCGGTGGCACCCAGCGCATTGTGCGTACACAATCGGAGCAATGTCGGCACTAAAAGTTACCGAAGCGGCTGAAACAGGAATACAAGCTAACAAGGCGGCCGACAGCATTCGCATATTCCTAGTGTGACGTACGGAGATGCAATGGCGTGCAAGAAGTGTCAAAATATACACGTCCCCCCTGCATGAATCTCAAGAAACCGCAACGCCTTTGGCTGATCCTGGTATGCGCTCTAGGCCTTTTCTGGCTTTTTAGCTCCGCTCGTCCTCACACCGCTTCTGCGTCGTCCTCCGGTCCCTCGTTTGTCGAATTTGAAAGTGGGCCGGTGCGTCCCCTTGCGACTTCGCCCGACGGAAACACTCTATTCGCTACGAATATTCCGAATGGCACGCTGGAAATTTTCGATCTCACTTCCGGCACGCCGGTGTGGACCGCGCGTGTTCCGGTGGGGTTGGAGCCGGTCGCGGTTGCGGCTCGCACCAACACGGAAGTGTGGGTGGTGAATCATCTTTCGGATAGCGTGAGCGTGGTGACACTGGACGCAACACCGCACGTGACGCGTACGCTACTGGTGGGCGACGAACCGAGCGATATCGTGTTCGCGGGTAGCCCGTCCCGCGCGTTTGTCACCACCGCGCATCGTGGCCAACAACGGACCGATCCTTCGCTTGCAAACGTTCCCGGCGCGGGAGATTCGCAATTTACAACCGCTGGCGTTGGACGTGCGGACGTCTGGGTATTCGACCCCGCAGTTCTAGGGAACACCGTCGGAGGAATGCCTTTGAAGGTGATGAGCTTTTTCACGGATACACCGCGAGCACTTGCGGTCAGTCCGGACAAGAGTACCGTCTACGTTGCGGGTTACAAGACGGGGAACCAGACCACGACTGTGGCGCAAGAGCGTGTTTGTATCGGCTTCGCGGCTAATAAGTCCTGCAAACTGGACGATGGAACTACCAGCCCTGGAGGCAACCCGGGACCGGCCACGGATGCTTCAGGCGAACCGGCGCCCGAAACCGGATTGATTGTTAAATATAACAATGCGAGCGGGCATTGGGAAGACGAACTGCATCGCTCCTGGGACGGTTCCGTTCGGTTCAAGTTGCCGGACACCGATGTCTTTTCTGTCGATGCGAACCAGTTGAAACAGACTGCGGCCTTCGCTCACGTTGGGACCACGCTGTTCAACATGGCTGTAAATCCGGTAAGCGGGCACGTGTACGTGTCGAACACGGACGCAATGAACAATTTCCGGTTCGAGGGCCCCGGTACCTTCGCCGGGCACACCATACAGGGTCACTTGACGGAAACTCATTTGACTGTGCTTGCCGATGGCGCGGTTCTTCCGCGGCATCTCAACAAACATTTGGACTACACGAAGTTGGCGAATGCTCCCGGTTTCGATGTCACGGCCAAGGATCACAGCTTGGCTACGCCGCTTGACATGGCGGTTACCTCCGATGGGCAGACCCTCTACTTAGCGGCGTACGGTTCGAGCAAGATCGGCGTGTTTCCGACGGCGCAGTTAGAGGACAATTCCTTTGACCCGATTGCCGCGAGTGCGAATTACATTCCGGTAAGCGGCGGCGGTCCGGGTGGCCTCGCGCTTGACGAAGGGCGTGGGTTGCTCTATGTCATGACGCGGTTCGATAACTCGATTAAGGCTATCGACCTCACGTTGAATCAGGAATTTGCCGCTGTTGCCATGCCGAATCCCGAGCCGCCCTCCGTTATTGCCGGACGGCCAATGCTATACGACGCGACGCGCTTTTCAGGAAACGGCGAAGCTGCCTGCGCGAGCTGTCATCAGTTCGGCGACATGGACGATCTTGCCTGGGATCTGGGCAACCCCGATTCCGCTGTTACGAAAAGCCTGATCCCGATTAACCTTGCTGCTTTCGCGGACGCTCTCAAGCTGAAGATAAACGGCAGTGGCAAGGTAAACGACTTCCACCCCCTGAAAGGCCCGTTCACCACTCAGACCTTTCGTGGGCTCCAGTTCTCGGGTGCGATGCATTGGCGAGGCGATCGCTCGGTTGGCGCGCTGGGTAACAACGCTTTTGACGCGGCAACGTCGTTTCAGAACTTCGCGCCGGCTTTTCAGGACCTGGTGGGAAGCCCCACACGGCCGGCCCCAGCAGTGATGCAGCAATTCACGAATTTCGCACTCCAGATTTCTACGCCACCGAATCCGATACGAAACCTAGACAATTCTTTAACGGCCTCCCAACAAAGAGGTCGCGCATTCTATAGCGGTACACGAGCATCGGATGGTGTACCGGGATTCGATTTTCTTGTGGGTGGAAAATCCTCCTTTACCTGTGATGGATGCCATCAGTTAGATCCGTCTCAGGGCTTTTATGGCACAGGCGGTAATCAGAGTTTCGAGAACTTGAGCCAGACCGTCAAGATTCCCCACCTGCGAAATGCTTATGCGAAGGTCGGGATGTTCGGGACCCCGCTGATTGGCTTTCTGACGATTGCGGATAGCGGTAGCATGGGTGACCAGGTTCGCGGTTTCGGATACATCGCGGATGGTTCGGTGGATACGATTTTTCGTTTCTTAAATGCGTCCGTCTTCAAACCGGACGATTCGTTGAAAGTTGGCTTTCCTTCGCAAAATCCCGACGGTACCCGACGCGATGTGGAGCAATTTATCCTGGCATTCGATACGGACTTGGCGCCGATTGTGGGCCAGCAAGTTACGTTGGCTGCGGACAATGCGCAAGCAGTGAATCCGAGAATCGATCTGATGATTAGCCGTGCAGGGGCGGCGTTTCTTTCGAAGGCTCTAAACCCGGTAGGCGCGACCACGGAGTGCGACCTGGTAGCGCGAGTGGCACAGGACGGGCGGATCGCAACTTATCTGTACGATCCGACGGCCAAGAACTTTATAGCGGACGATGGCACAGCACGCGTGAGCGATGCGGCTTTGCGAGCGTTGGCGGCGACTGTCGGGCAAGAGGTCACCTACACAGCGGCAACACCCGGCTCGGGGATGAGATACCTGCTGACGAAGTAGGTTTCACTACTTCAAACTGGCGGCCAGTTCGCCCGTCTGACGCAGCAGATTCAAGCGCGCGCGTTCGGCGGCGAACTGCGCTTCGTACACAGCAATATACTTTTCGTCTTCCGCGAAGCGCGCTTCTTCAATCTGGCGTAGCGAAGCGCGCCCCTCATTCATCTGAGCAAGCAGCACTGTTAAGCTTTCGCGCGTGTAATCCAGATCGGCTTTCGTCACCGAAGCATTCGTCTCGGTTCGCCGTAGTTCCTGAAAGCTCTGGTGAATGTCCATTGCGATCCGATTGCGGGCGGCTTCCAATTCAATCCTGATATGGCTGGCATCCCCTTCGGCCTGAGCGACGGAAGCCGACACACTCGGCCCAGCCAGCAGCGGAATCTGGAAACTCACGCCGAGTTGTCCGTTGTGGCGTTGGAAATAATTAAAGAACAAATCGTAATTGTTGTAGCGGGCGAGTAGCGCATATTGGGCGGTAAGGTCGACGCGAGGGAGGCGAGCAGCATTTGCTCCTTTTGCCTCAAACCCCTTGGCCACCAGCGCCGACTCCAGCCGTTTAACTTCCTTGTTCGCGACCAACGCCTGCTGTAGCGCCGCATCTTCCGATTCCGGAACCACGGGCGCCGGGCGGTCTGCCTGTGCCGCGCGCGCTCTATCCTTCGCCGTGTAACCGAGCACCACGGCAAGCGACTGCTCGGCCGTGTCTTGATCCACCGTTAGGGATTCCTGCCGCTGCAACGCTTTCTGCAATTCCAGGTTAGTGCGCTTCTCTTCGAGGGGCAGTTCGCGACCTTCCTGAACCCGGCCGCGGACTACCTGCAAAACCTTCCGCAAGCTGTCCACCTGCTTGTTGGCCAGCGTCGTCAACCGAGACGCACGGTCGCCGTCCAAGTAGAGAGACGCCGTCCTATAAGCCACTTCGTCTCGCTTTGAGCCCGTCGCAAATCCAGCGGCCTTCGCGTTCTCTTTCGCTTGCGCGATCGCGTAGGTCTGCTGCCGATTGAACAGATATTGAGAGGCTTGGGCGCGAACTACACTGGGCGCCGCGCCTTCGATACTTAGCGGAAAACCACTTGAATAGGCAAGTCCGCTCCCGATTCCAACCTTGGGGCTGAACGGATCTTTCGCAATGCGAATTCCTTGTAGAGCCTTTACTTCATCCAGCCGCGACAAGGCAATGTCGGGATTTTGTCGAAGCGATCGATCGACCGCCTCCTTCAATGTCAACGTGTAGAGTTCCGCGTGGAGCAAAGGCGCCGCAACCAGCGCCAAGGCAAATCGATGCATGCTACTCGTAGCGTAGCGCTTCAGTGGGATTCAACTTCGACGCGCGATTCGCCGGAAGCATGCCGAACACGACGCCGACGATGCACGAAACTCCGAATGCAATCGCGACGGAAGTAAATGAGATCGGGATATCCATACCGTCGGCGAAGAATCGCACGCTCAGCGGCATGGCGACGCCCAGCAGGATGCCTAATGTCCCACCGCCAAGACTAATGATCACGGCCTCGCTAAGGAACTGGGTGAGGATTTCTCTGCGTGATGCGCCGACAGCCATCCGGAGCCCGATTTCGCGCGTCCGCTCCGTCACCGTAACCAGCATGATGTTCATGATTCCGATCCCCGATATCACCAGTGCGATGGTGGAGACCAAAAGAAGAACCAAGCTCAGAACCAGCGAAATACTCTTGGCGGCCGAAAGAATCGCCGCGAGATTCTCAACCTTGTACTTCGCTCCCGCACGATGCCGGCTCTCCAAAATCTTGGTTACGCCGCGAGTGATCGGCTCGACATCTTCCGGCGTCTTAGCCTGAACATAGAGCGGATCGATTCGCTCCACCCGTGTGAAATACCGCTGTACCGTGATGGGAATCAAGATCGTTTCGTCGTTCAGTTCGCTGTTTCCGAAACTCGAAACCTTCTCCTTGAACGTCCCGATCACCGTAAATTGCAGGCCGTGAATTTTGATGACCTGACCGATAGCTCCCGACTGGCTTCCGTACAGCCGCGCTGCGAGCTTATCGGTAAGCAGCGCTACTTTCTGCCGCAACGACACGTCGTTCGAATCCAGGAAGCGACCGGCCAGGACCACCAAGTTGCGAACCGGCTTGTAATAATTGTCTGAACCGACGATCAGAACATCCTGCTCTTTGCCTTGAATTACCATCCGATCGAAATTGTTCATGATCGGCGTAGCAGCAACCATACGGTCGCTCAGTTGTTCCCGCACGGCATCGACATCGGCCAGCTTGATGAAGTCGGCGTCTACCTGATTTGCAGTTTGCTGGCTGCCAATCTCATACTGCGCGAAGACCATGTTGCTGCCCACACCCTCAATCTGCTCAAGGATGTAATTCTGGCTGGTGAGCGCGATGGTGACGACCAGGATTACGGAAGCAGTACCGATCACCATGCCTAAGCCGGTCAGGAAACTTCTTACCGGGTTTACGCGTAGCGCTTGAACGCTAAAACTAAACGCCTCGCCGAGGTTCACGAGACTTTACTTAGCAACTTTCGAGCCTCCGATTTTGAAGGATCGTCGGGAGAGGTGTTCATCGAAAGATATTTCTTCAACAGTTCCCGAGCTTCATCCTGCTTGCGATTCGCGCGTATATAGGCGGCCGCTTCGGCAAAGTACACTCGGGCTGCATTGGGAGCAACTTGATGGGCTTTGGCAAAAAACGAATCGCTCTCTTCGTATCGGCCTTGCTTCGCCAAAACCTTCGCAACATCTACCAACCGGCCCGGCTGGTCTGGTTCCAGTTCGGAAGCTTTCTTCAAGTGCGCTTCCGCTTGCGCGAAATCCTTTCGATGCTCGGCGATCCGGGCTTTCGCGAACTCGCCTTCCGCAGGATCGCGACGAGCGATGTCATCGGCTAGCTTCGAGGCTTTATCGAGTCCACCGCCGAGCAGTGAAGGAGCCTGCAGATAATACTCAAACAAGTCGTTCCGATTTTCACTATCGTTCGGATCGAGTTGCATCGACTTCTCAAAGTTTGCGCGAGCCTTCGTGGCATAGCCGGGCGCGGCAACAGGGAACGCCGTCTCGGCACGACGTCCATAAGCTCGACCAAGCCAATGGTAGTAAGCCGCGTTACCGGGTTCCTGCTCTACCGCTTTATTCAAAGCATCGGTCGCATCATGGTAAGCGCCCATCATCAGGTAGCTTCGCCCCAGCAGCGCGTTCGTTCGCGCGTCTCGGTCTTTGCCGGCGATCAGCAGTTGAACCGCGGACTGATATTGAGCCTTCGAGTAAAGAGCGAGCGCTTTTGGGTAATCGGAAGTCTCTGTCGCAAAGGACAGCGCGATCACTCCCAAACTGGCGATGGCAACGCGAATCAAACGCATACAGTACTTCGATGAATTCCCCGCCTGGACGGTTGCAGCCGGTGGGATCTAACTCCGTGGTACTAACCGTAACATGCTGAAAGTAAGAGAAAAAACTCTCTCGTCGGGAGGAGCCGAAAAGGTTGGGGAGCAGAGAACGGCGATGTCATAGCGGTCGGCTTGTTCCAGATCCGCCTCATAAATGAACAGCCCCGCCCGTTCCAGTGTGCGGTCCGGAAGGGACACGCCGTTCGCTAATACTTGAATTCGTACCGGCTCGCAGTGCTCGAATACCTATTAATGAGCATGACCGCGAATCCGAAGGCG
>CAXSIG010000044.1:524-5415 GCA_964237255.1 uncultured Bryobacteraceae bacterium | reverse complement strand
TGCTGCTTGGCAACTGGCCGTAATTCCGCCGTTGCGCGATTGCCCACCCACCGGTATTGGGCGCCACCCGACCCCTCCAACTCACCCCATCCTTCTTTCAGCTTCTCTTCATGTCCAGGCTGGGAGAAGTCGATGATGTCAGATCGGTCGCCCGGATACAGTTCGTCTCGCTCGGCGCTGGGCAACACTGTATATACGCCGCCATCGAAGCGGGCGCGATACCCGCATTTAGAACAATCGAGAGACATCGCTTGGTCCAGCGCGAATGTATTGCCGCAATCCGGACACACCAGGTGTTCTTCGAAACGCGCCAGGGAGAAAGGCGCGGGATTGGCGGCTCCCGCCTTCTTACAAAAAGCCGCGAGCGGCCCACCCAAGAGCCTCGCCTGCCGCTCTTTACCGGGCACGGCCATGGTCACTACACGCTCACCCCAGCCGCGCTGCGGAACGAACGTATCGTATTCCAGCGCGGCGAAGTGCTTATGGATCAGGCTTTCCCAATCGGCAAGGTACATCGTGTGGTTCTGGCGAATGCCGAAGCTCTCCTCCTGCTGCGCGCCGATTACATCTTTGACCAGATATCCCAACAGTCCCGCGTCATGGAGGTGCCGTTCCCACGGCCTCATCAGATCGTAATAGGGCGCGCGATATAGCCGAAGCGAGAGCAACCGAAGCATCGGTTCGTCAGCAAAAAAGAAAACGCCGCCCGGCCGGAGAACGCGCTTCACTTCCAGGAACACGCTCTCAATCCCGCTGAATTGGCTCAACATCTGGAACGCCATAACGAATTGGAGCGACTCGTCGCGAAAGGGCAACTTCGCCGCGTCACCGGCAATCCGTACAATCGGTCCGTCGAAGTCGCGCCGCCCTTGTCGAAGCGCATCCGCCGAAATATCGAGCGCGAACCCTTCGGCCCCGAATTCCTTCGCCAGCATGTAACTGGAATGTCCGACATTTGCACCGATTTCAAGAAAGGGCGTCATCGCGCCGATAAACGGCAGATGTTTACGAATTACGGCCGCGCGGTTCCGATTTTGAATTGCATAGTGATTCAGCGCCCGGTCGCGCTCACCCAACGCGGCGAAGTTGTGAAACTCCACCTCCGCGCGCTTCACCGCGAACGACTGCGCTTCTTCGCCGTTTCGAACCAACTTTCATAGTACGTTGGTGATCGGTACTGATGTGGAGCGCATGTAAACTACATCTATACCTGAGCTCAGTCGATTCTTCGGTATCATCATCCGCATGTTTTCCGAAGCGAGTTCAACTCACCACGTCGCCCATTTCGATGCTTATTACCAGGGGCACAAAGCATTACCGATAGAACCTTTAAGATAAAAAAGCGTATGACTCACCTGATTTGTCGCATTCGGGAATTTGAGATTGTCGCTCCTTATACATTGCGAATTGATTTCGATGATGGCACTAAGCAGGTCGTGGATCTTCTGCCTGTTGTTCACGGCGAGTTATACGGCCCGCTACGCGATTTGGTCGTATTTAACAAAGTGGAAATCGATTCGGACATCCGGACACTGGTTTGGCCAAATGGCGCGGACTTTGACCCTGCGACCCTCCGTGACTGGCCTTCTTCCGGCGCCGCTTTTGCTGACATGGCACAGAGTTGGAATTGTGCGAAGTAACGGTCGGACCTACTTAAGGGTCTTGTGAGTTACGTTGGTGATCGGTGTTGATCGGCGTATTCGATTCGGGAGTCGGCGGCCTGACCGTTCTGCGCGCTCTTCATGCGCGACTACCGGGCCACGACTTTCTTTACCTGGGTGACACTGCCCGCGTCCCGTATGGTCGCAAGCCGCCCGCTATGGTCGCGCAGTTCTCGCGTGAAATTGCCCGCTTTCTAGTCTCGCGAAAAGCGGAGGCTTTGGTGATCGCGTGCAATACCGCCAGTTCCGCCGCGCTCCCGCAACTCGCGAACGAGCTACCGATCCCTGTCTGGGGCGTTATCGACCCCGGTGTGTCGGCGGCGCGCTCCCAATCGAGAGGTGGAATTACCGGCATTATCGGAACTCAGGGCGCGATTGCGAGCGGTGTCTATCAGCGCAAGCTGGAAGCCGCCGGTCTCGCGGTGTGGGCGATAGCGTGTCCCTTGCTCGTCCACGTGGTGGAAGAAGGCTTGGCCGAGTCACCCGAAGCTGAACTACTGCTTCGCCATTATCTGGCGGACCGTCCGTCAGGTCTCGACACGTTGATTCTTGGTTGCACGCATTACCCTGTGCTTCGAACGGCAATCGCCCGCGTGGTGGGTCCGCAGGTCGTGTTGGTCGATAGCGCGAGCGAAATCTCTAAAGTGCTGGAAAGCAGTCTCCCGGAACCGGCGTGGCGTTCCGGAAAGATCACTCATTATGTCACCGGCGACGCGCTCGCTTATGAGCACACTGCCCATGTAATCGGCGGCGTAGACGGCGAAATCCGAACCTTGAACGTCACCGACCTAACCTGACCGGAAGCGATTTCGCGACGTGAGAAAATCGTTGGGATCGATATGAACCCGGCGTCAAATTAGATGAAGTACACAGTCGTAATAGCGGCTTACAACGAAGAAGGGAACATTGCCCCATTGACCTCACGGCTGGTGGGGGCGCTCGATTCGATGCAGGGCGACACCTGGAAGCTGATCTATGTAATCGAAGGCGTCGACAACACCCGAACAATCGCGCAATCCTTCGCGGACGCCAGGCCGGAAATACAGATTATTTATAACCAGCAACCGAGTGGGCTGGGCGTGGCATTCCAATTAGGCTTCACCGCGGTCCCTACCGACACCGACGCTGTAATCACGATGGATGCGGACCTGAACCATCAGCCGGAAGAACTGCCGCGCCTGATTCGTGCGCTGTTTGCGAGGAATGCCGATATCGTGATCGGGTCGCGGAAAGTAGCGGGCAGCGTTACCGATGGCGCTCCCTATTGGAAAACTTCGATCAGCAACCTGGTCAATCGCGGCATGAAAATTGTGCTGCGGGTTCCCGTTGCGGACCAAACATCGGGGTACCGCGTCTATCGATACAGCGCCTTTCGAAAGATTTCATTCGACAGCGTCGGTTTTGCGTTCCTGCCCGAGATATTGATCCGCGCCCATGCGCTGAAGCTAAAGATTGTGGAAGAACCAATTCGGTTTATTTTCAGGACGGATGGTGAATCGAAGATGAAGTTAATTCCAACGGCGTTGAGCTACTTATCGATGCTCGGGCCGAGGATGAAGCAGCGCAAATAAACGGTAAGAGTCGTCGCTATAGTATTTCTATGCCGATGAACACGTTGCGACGGTGGGTGCTGCTGGGTCTACTCCTGCGAAGTTGTCCCCTTATCGCGGATACCGGTGTCGACACACAGTTCAAAGCCATCTACACGGCTGAGTGGGCTTGGCGGCAGGCCGACCGCGGTGAGATCGACGAGGATTCCGCCGGCAGCCGTCGCGGTGTGAACCCCAGACTTCCCAAGGTCGATGTCGCAACGCAAGACGCGCGCCAAGCTCATTGGACCGGTGTCCTGAAAGAATTGGATGGCGTAGATCCGAAAGCGCTCTCGCCCGCCGAACAAGTAAATTACGCGGTCTATCGTGCTCAAATCCAGTCCCTGATTGCAGGCCAGAAGTTTCGCGATTTCGAAATGCCGGTCAACTCAGACACCGCGTTCTGGTCCAGCCTGACCGGTGGTGCCCGCCGCCCGTTTCGGTCCGAGCGCGACTACACGAACTACCTCTCCCAACTCGCCGATATCCCGCGCTACTTCGACGATGAAATTACCAACATGAGGGCCGGGCTGAAGCGCGGTTTTACGCCTCCGCAGGTAACTCTAACGGGTCGCGATGCCACCATCGTATCCGTCACCGAAGCGAAGTCGCCGGAGGAAACGGTTTTTTACGCGCCCTTCAAGAAGATGCCCGCGTCAATGCCTGCGGAACAACAGGCCGCCATGCGTGCGCAAGCCGCAAAGCTGATTCAGGAGTCAGTTATCCCGGCGCACCTGAAGCTTTTGCGTTTCGTTCGAAACGAATACGTACCGGGGGCGCGCGCGAAGTTGGCGGCTGAATCGCTGCCGGACGGAAAAGCTTTCTACCAAGCCAAAATTCTTGAATTCACCACCACAAACCTGACGCCCGATGAGATCCATCGAATCGGTCTCGAAGAAGTCGCGAAGATCCACGCGGAGATGCTGGACATTATGAAACAAACCAAGTTTCAGGGCGACTTTCCTGCATTCCTCAAGTTCCTCCGTACAGATCCGCAATTTTATGCAAAGACGCCCGAAGAACTTCTCATGCGAGCGGCGTTCATCTCCAAAGACTTCGATGGAAAAGCATCGCAATACTTCGGCTATCTCCCGCGTCAGCGTTTCGCGATCGTTCCCGTGCCTCTTGACCAAGCTCCGTTCTATACATCGGGACGCGGCGGTCCGGGAACCTATTGGGTCAACACGTATGACCTGCCTTCGCGCGCATTGTATAGCTTACCGGCTCTCACGTTACACGAGTCCGCACCGGGGCACGCCTTTCAGATGCCGATTGCGTTGGAACACAAAGAGCTTCCCCCGTTTCGGCGCGCCTACATTTCCGCTTATGGCGAAGGATGGGCGCTCTACTGTGAGCGGCTCGGTACGGAAATGGGGATCTACCACACGCCATATGACACGTTCGGCATGCTGAGTTATCAGGCATGGCGTGCTGTGCGCCTGGTGGTTGACACTGGCATTCATGCAAAAGGTTGGACGCGCGAACAAGCCCAAAAATATCTGAGCGACAACACGGCGCTGTCCGAGCATGAAGTGGAAACCGAAATCGACCGCTACATTTCCTGGCCTGGCCAAGCGCTCTCTTACTACCTGGGACAAATGTCGATCATCAAGTCTCGTCGCAAAGCGGAAGCCGCGCTAG
>CAXSIG010000044.1:0-514 GCA_964237255.1 uncultured Bryobacteraceae bacterium | reverse complement strand
GTTTAATCTCCGCGCATTTCACGATACGGTTTTGGAATTAGGCTCGGTACCGCTTCCCGTTCTGGAAGGGAGGATCGACCGCTTTATTGCCGAGGGCGGACAGGGTCCGTACCCTGAGATGGAACGCTAACCAGAAGTGAATCGCGCGCTACGCGACTGCCTTGTTCCACCGAGACCCGCGCTACATAATTTCCGGGAGGTAACTTCGCGGCTGTAAGGATCGAAATTGCGTTGGACTCGTCAGGAGCGCCTGCCTTGGGTTGCGTGCGGGAAACCTCTACACCGTCTTTCGCAAACGAAACCGTCACCTTGGGCAACCCCGCAGTCCGGTCCGGGTAAACCACAAAATACAACAACGTATCGGCTCCCGGCGCTACGGTATCCGTGACCGACGGCAATACTTTTCCTCCGGCGAATTGCAGTGGATCGCTCAAGTCTCGCGGGCCTTGCAGGTGCTGAATCTCTCTTGCGAGAACCACGCTGCTAAGACTTAAGCCACCTGATTTGGGAACTA